>JBBRXQ010000178.1:0-5439 GCA_038238515.1 Sphingomonadales bacterium
AAGGCTGGTATTGCCGACCGCGATATCCAGACGAGCAATCTCTCGGTCAATCCGGTCTACGCCCCGCAGCGCCCGCTGCCCGATGGCACGATCGAACAAGAGCAGAAAATCACGGGCTATCAGGCGACCAATCAGGTCATGGTGCGCCAGCGCAAGGTCAATGAATTCGGCAAAGTGATCGATACGCTTGTGGCGGCAGGTGCCAATCAGGTCAGCGGGCCCTCATTCCAGCTCGACAATTCCGATGCAGCAACCGACGAAGCGCGGATCGATGCGATGAAGAAGGCCCGCGCGCGCGCCGAACTTTATGCGCTCGCCGCCGGGCTTAAGGTAAAGCGCGTGCTTACGATCAGCGATGGCGGCAGCAGCGGGGGGCAGCCCCCAATGATGTTCGCCCGCGCCGAAAAAATGATGGCCAGCAGCGCGCCCAGCCCAGTTGCGGCGGGCGAACTGGAATTGGGCGCTACTGTGACCGTGACTTACGAGCTGACACCTTGATCGCGGCAATTTGACAGTTTGTGAATTTGACGAGCGCGGCGGCCACGCCTATCCGCCGCGCTTATGTCTGCCCCTGAAATCAAGATCTGTGGCCTAACCACTGCTGCGGCGCTCGATGCGGCCATAGCCGCACGCGCTGAATATGTCGGTTTCGTATTCTTCCCGCCTTCGCCGCGCCATCTTGCCCTCGGCGATGCAGCCGCCTTGGCCGCGCGCGCAGCGCATCACACCAAGCGCGTCGGCCTGTTCGTCAACGCGACCGACGCTATGATTGGCGAAGCAGTATTGGCGGCAAAGCTCGATGTGATCCAGCTCCACGGCGGCGAAGACCCGGCGCGCGCTGCCAGCCTGCGCGCGGCGTTCGGCCTGCCAGTGTGGAAAGCGCTTGCCGTCGCCTGCCGCGAAGATGTGGCGCGCGCGCAGGCTTTTGTGGGCGCGGCCGATCTCGTGCTGTTCGATGCCAAGCCGCCCAAGGGTTCAGCCATCCCCGGCGGCTTGGGGCTGGCCTTCGATTGGAGCCTGGTCGCTAATTATCGCTCAGAAATCGCATGGGGTCTCGCTGGCGGATTGGGCCCCTGCAATGTTGCCGAGGCCGCGCGGATCAGCGGCGCACCGCTGGTCGATGTCTCGTCTGGCGTAGAAACCGCGCCGGGGATCAAAGATGCAGACTTGATCCGCGATTTCTGCCGCGCAGCACGCAGCGGCTAAGACCGAGCATGCCCGCCAAGAATCTAGACAAGCGCGCGCCCCTCTGCCAATCGCAAACTATGACAATCCAGACTCCCAACAGCTTCCGCAATCAACCCGATGAGCGCGGCCATTTCGGCCAGTTTGGCGGGCGATATGTCGCCGAAACGCTGATGCCGCTGATCCTCGATCTTGAGGCGGAATATCGCAAGGCCAAGACCGATCCCGCGTTTCAGGCCGAATTTGACGACTTGCTTGAGCATTATGTCGGCCGCCCCAGCCCACTCTATTTCGCCCCGCGCCTCACCGAGGAGCTAGGAGGCGCACAAATATGGCTGAAGCGCGACGAGCTTAATCACACCGGCGCGCACAAAATCAACAATTGCGTTGGCCAGATCCTGCTGGCGATCCGCATGGGCAAAACGCGGATCATTGCCGAAACCGGCGCGGGCCAGCACGGCGTCGCCACCGCCACGGTCTGCGCACGTTTCGGCCTGCCTTGCGTAATCTTCATGGGCGCGACTGACGTCGCACGCCAAGCGCCCAACGTGTTCCGCATGAAGCTGCTCGGCGCCGAGGTTGTGCCGGTCACCGCCGGTGCTGCCACGCTGAAAGACGCGATGAACGAGGCGCTGCGCGATTGGGTGGCAAATGTGCACGACACATTCTACATCATCGGCACCGCCGCAGGCCCCCATCCCTATCCCGAGCTCGTACGCGATTTCCAAAGCGTGATTGGCCGCGAAGCCCGCGCGCAATTGCTTGAGCGCACCGGCCGCTTGCCCGATCTCTTGGTCGCCTCCATCGGCGGAGGCAGCAATTCGATCGGCTTGTTCCATCCGTTCCTCGATGATCCCACCGTCAAAATGCTTGGCGTCGAAGCAGCTGGCCACGGGCTGGATAAACTCCACGCCGCCAGCCTCGCGGGCGGACGCCCCGGCATCCTCCACGGCAACAAAACCTATCTATTGCAAGACGATGACGGCCAAATCCTCGAAGGCCATTCGATCTCTGCCGGTCTCGATTATCCCGGCATCGGCCCGGAACACGCATGGCTCAAGGAAAACGGCCGCGTGGAATACACCTCGGTGACCGACACCGAAGCCCTCGCCGGATTCCAGCTGCTCTGCCGCACCGAAGGCATCATCCCCGCCCTAGAACCCGCCCACGCCATCGCCGCGCTGCAAAAAGTTGCGCCGACGATGGACAAGGACGCGATCATCATCGCCAACTTGTGCGGACGCGGCGACAAAGACATTTTCGCGGTGGCCGAGCATTTGGGGGTGGCGTTATGAAAAATGGTTTAGCGTATTGGGGCATACTGCTTTGCAGCTCCGGGATTGCCACCGTTGCTGTTGGCTATTGAGCAAGTCTTTTCGGCGTTATTACTGACCTACGAAGCTTTTGCACAAGTTTGGCAGTCTCGCTTTTTGCCGCACATCTGCCGCAAACGCATTGGTTTGCGAAGCTGCACAAGAGCGGCGAAAAATAGCCCTCTCCCCTTCAGGGGAGAGGGTTGGGAGAGGGGAAATTGCGCGACGCCAAACTGACCGGCTACGCTCGCGAAAACCGCAAGCAAATGTCGGAACCGGAAACCCGCATGTGGCTCGCTCTCCGGGCAGAACGGTTTGCCGGGATCAAGTTCCGGCGGCAAAAGGTGATCAGCCCATACATCGCAGATTTCGCTGCCAATGATCCCAAACTGGTGATCGAGATTGACGGCCACACTCACGATGCCGATGACATGCACGATGCGATGAGGACTCGCTTTCTTGAAGAGCAGGGCTATCGGATCGTTCGCTATATAAATACGGACGTAATGCAGAATTTGGAGGGCGTTTTGATCCATCTGACCGGGGTGATCGCGGAAATGCGGTCCCCTCTCCCAACCCTCTCCCCTGAAGGGGAGAGGGCTATAACTCCCTCGCCCCCTCAGGGGAGAGAAGAATGATGACCCGCCTCTCCGCCGCCTTCGCCAACGGCCGCTCCGCGCTCGTCACATTCATCACTGGCGGCGACGGCCCCACCTCCGCCATCCTCGATGCGCTGGTTGAAGGCGGCGCGGATGTGGTGGAGCTGGGCATGCCGTTCACCGATCCGATGGCCGATGGCCCCGCGATTCAGCAGGCGAACTTGCGCGCGCTGGCGGCGGGAACGACCACCGCCGATATCCTGCAAATCGCCGCCGATTTCCGCGCGCGGCACCCCGATGTTCCGCTGGTGCTGATGGGTTATGCCAATCCGATGATCACGCGCGGGCCGGAATGGTTTGCCGATCACTGCGCCGCAGCGGGCGTAGACGGGGTGATCTGCGTCGACATTCCGCCCGAGGAAGATGGCGAGCTTGGTCCTTCTTTGCGGGCCAAAGGCATATCGCTGATCCGGCTGGCCACGCCCACCACCGACGTCGCGCGGCTGCCCGCTGTGCTCGATGGCTCGTCAGGCTTTCTCTATTATGTTTCGGTCGCGGGCATTACTGGCAAGCAATCCGCCGCGCTCACCTCGATCGAAGAAGCGATCGCCCGAATCAGGAAGACCGCCCAAATCCCCATCGTAGTCGGCTTTGGCGTGCGCACCCCCGAACAGGCCGGCCCGATCGCGCGCGTGGCAGACGGCGTGGTCGTTGGCTCCGCCTTCATCGATCTGATCGCGCAGCACGGCGCCGATGCCGCCGCACCAGTGCGCGAACTTACCGCTGCTCTGGCCGCTGCGGTTCATTCGGCAAGAAAGGAAATAGCATGAGCTGGATCACCCGCGTCCGCGAATCGCTCACGTTCACGCCTAAGCGCGACACGCCCGATAACCTCTGGATCAAGTGCCCTTCGTGCAAGGAAATGCTGTTTACTAAGGAATACGAGGAAAATCTCTCAGTCTGCCCGCGCTGTAATCACCATGGCCGCATCGGCGCAGATGCCCGGATGGAGCAGCTGCTCGATCGCGGTTTTGATATTCTGCCCGCGCCCAAGGTGAAGGAAGATCCGCTCAAATTCCGCGACAGCAAGCGCTACACCGACCGCCTGAAAGCCGCCAAGCTCGCCAATCCGCACCCCGATGCGCTCACTGCGGCGTTTGGCCAGATCAACGGCCACAACGCGGTGCTGGGCGTGCAGGATTTCGGCTTCATGGGCGGATCGATGGGCATGGCGGTGGGCGATGCCTTTATCGGTGCGTGTGATCGCGCCGTCGCCGAAAAATGTCCGTTTGTCATGGTCACGGCGGCGGGCGGCGCGCGCATGCAGGAAGGCATCCTCAGCCTGATGCAGATGCCGCGCACCACCGTTGCGATCAGCCGCCTACGTGCTGCCGGGTTGCCCTATATCGTCGTGCTCACCGATCCCACCACTGGGGGTGTCACCGCCAGCTATGCCATGCTCGGCGATGTCCAGATTGCAGAACCCGGCGCGCTGATCGGCTTTGCTGGCCAGCGGGTGATCCAAGATACCATCCGCGAAAAACTACCGCCAGGCTTCCAACGCGCCGAGTATCTCTATGATCACGGCATGGTCGATATGGTTGTGCCGCGCGATGTGCTGAAGGCAACCTTAGCGCAAGTGATCGACTATCTGATGGCGGCTAAGGCGGCATAGAGCCCCTCCACCACCCGCCATGCGGGCGGTCCCCCTCCCCATTTGCGCAAGCGCGAAAATGGGGAGGGCCAATAAATTCCTCCCCATTTTGGCGAAGCCCAAATGGGGAGGTGGCAAACGCGAAGCGGCTGACGGAGGGGTAAAACGTGCGCGACTTCGCCATCTCAGATCACCCCGGCGTGCAAGCCCAGCTTAATCGGCTCGGCGCGCTCACGCTGCCGCAAGGCCGCTATGGCCTAGACACCGTGCGCGAACTGCTCGCCCGGCTCGGCAATCCGCACGATGCGCTCCCGCCTGTGCTCCATGTCGCAGGCACCAATGGCAAAGGCTCAACTTGCGCCTATCTGCGCGCTATCCTCGAGGCACAGGGGCTCACCGTTCACGCTGCAACCAAGCCGCATCTGGTGCGCTATAACGAGCGCATCCGCATCGCCGGCAAACTGGTCGAGGACGATCATCTCGCCGCGCTGCTCAAAGAAGTGCTTGATGCCAGCACCGGCCTTGATCCCAGCTTCTTCGAAGTGACCACCGCCGCCACCTTCCTCGCCTTCCACCGCGAACCGGCGGACGTTTGCGTGATCGAAACCGGGCTCGGCGGGCGGCTCGATGCAACCAATGTCCTCACCGCTCCCGCGGTGTGCGGCATCACCCAACTCGGCATCGACCA
>JBBRXQ010000179.1:0-5422 GCA_038238515.1 Sphingomonadales bacterium
GCGCCGCTTTCCTGCGCGATACTTGGCAACAGCAGCCCTTGCTCATCCGCAATCCATGGGCCGGATGGCACAATCCGCTAGGTCCAGATGAACTGGCGGGGCTCGCTTGCGAAGAAGGAGTGGAAGCGCGGCTGATCCGGCAAACTGGCACAAAGTGGCAGATGGAAGAGGGCCATTTTGCCGAAAGCCGGTTTGGCAAATTGGGCAAAAAGCCATGGACCCTGCTGGTTCAGGCGGTCGATCAATATGTTGCCGAGGTTGCCGCGCTGATCGAGCCGTTTCGGTTTGTGCCCAATTGGCGGATTGATGACATCATGGTCAGCTATGCCAGCGATGGCGGCGGCGTGGGCCCGCATTTTGATCAATACGATGTGTTTCTGGTGCAAGGACTTGGCCAGCGCCGCTGGCAGATCGGGCCACTTTGCGATTCGCAAACGCCCTTGTTGCCCCACGATGATCTGCGCTTGCTGGCCGATTTTGTGCCCACCGCAGAATGGGTGCTCGATCCGGGCGATATGCTCTATGTGCCGCCCGGCTTCGCGCATAATGGCGTGGCAGTTGGCGATGATTGCATGACGTATTCCATCGGATTTCGCGCGCCCTCGCAAAGCGAGCTGATCTCGAATTGGTGCGATACTGTTTTGGAGAGCCTCACCGACGAAGATCGCTACGCCGATCCCGGCCTCCCCGCACAGGCCAATCCCGGAGAGATCACGCCGCAAGCGCTTGAGGCATTGCGCACGATGATCGCCGCGCGGCTGGATGACCGCGACGGCTTTGCGCGTTGGTTCGGCCAATTTACCACCACGCCAAAGTATCCCGAAACCGATTGGCAGCTCGATGCCCTGGTCGCGCGCGCGGCTTTGCGCAAAGCGGTTGGTTCCGGGCGAACGCTGCGCCGCAATCCGGCGAGCCGGTTTGCCTTTATTCGCGGAGACGGCGGAGCGCTAACGCTGTTTATCGATGGCGAACCGACAGATTGCGATGGCCCAGCGGCTGCGCTGGCCGAGCGCGTCTGCGCGGACGCTGGCTTTGTGCTCAATCCCGCGCTGATCGCGGACAAAAGCGCGATGGCGCTTTTGGAAATGCTGTTCAATCAGGGCAGCTTGGCGTTTGACGCTGATTAGCGATCAGCCTTCGCGCCATTCGCCCGGCGCAATATCGGTCAAAGTCCAATCGCCGATGGACCAGCGCACCAGCCGCAGCGCGGGATTGCCGATCGCCGCAGTCATCCGCCGCACCTGCCGGTTGCGCCCTTCGCGGATAGTCAACTTGATCCAGCAATCAGGCACCGTTTTGCGAAAGCGCACTGGCGGATCGCGCGGCCAAAGCGCGGGAGGATCGATTCGCTCAGCATCAGCAGGCAAAGTTATCCCATCTTTCAGCCGCACGCCCCGGCGGAACGCACCAAGCCCCTCCTCGGCAATCTCGCCCTCGATTTGCACCAAATAAGTCTTGGGCAGTTTGAAGCGCGGATCGGCAATCTCGGCCTGCAAGCGGCCGTTGTCGGTGAGGAGCAGAAGCCCCTCGCTATCCCGATCAAGCCGCCCAGCAGGATAAACGCCCGGCACATCGATGAATTCTGACAAGGTAGTACGCGCGGTCTCGCTGCCCGCGTCGGTAAACTGCGAGAGGACGCCAAACGGCTTGTTAAACAGAATCAAGCGCGCCATTGGACCTCATGCAATTTCTTTCAATCAGGTAGTAATAGGCTGGAATCGCCGTAACTGTAGAACCGATATTTGCTTGAGATGGCATGCGCATAAACCGTCTGCATCCGCTCCAGCCCCATCAGCGCGCTAACCAGCATAAACAGCGTCGATTTGGGCAAGTGAAAATTGGTCATCAGCCCGTCGATCGCGCGGAATTTATACCCCGGGGTGATGAAGATCGAGGTGTCACCTGCGAAAGGGCGGATCACACCGTCTTCGCCTGTCGCGCTTTCAAGCAGGCGCAAGCTGGTGGTACCGACTGCGATCACGCGGCCGCCGCGCGCGCGCGCTGCGTTCAGCCGGTCTGCCACGTCGGGCTCGATTCGGCCCCATTCTGCGTGCATGGCATGGTCCGCAGTATCTTCGGCCTTCACCGGCAGGAAGGTGCCCGCGCCAACATGGAGCGTGAGCGTTTCGCTTGCCACGCCCGCCTGCGCCAGCGCCGCCATCAGATCCTGCGTAAAATGGAGAGATGCGGTCGGCGCGGCCACCGCGCCGTCCTTGGCAGCGAACATCGTCTGGTAATCTGTCAAATCCTGCGCATCGGTGGGCCGCTTACCCGCGATATAGGGCGGTAGCGGCATGGTGCCGGCCCGTTCAAGCAAAGCCTCAACTGGCTCATCGCCGGGGAAAAACAGCGTCCAACTGCCATCGGCATGGCGCGCTTCGGCCGCGGCCGAAACGTCAGCGCCAAAATCGATCACATCGCCTTGGCGCAGCCGCTTGCCATTGCGCACGAAGGCCTGCCAACGGCGCAGATCGACGCGCTTGTGCAGGGTTGCGCCGATGCGCGCGCTAGCCCCGTCCTGATGCGTGCGCACGCCTTCCAGCTGCGCCGGGATCACCCGCGTATCGTTAAAGACCAGCACATCGCCGCTGCGCAGCGCGCCCGGCAAATCCCGCACAATGCGGTCGGCAAAGGGCGAGGCGCCATCAGCTACCAATAGCCGCGCAGTATCGCGCGGGTTTGCCGGGCGCAGCGCAATCCGTTCAGGCGGCAGCTCAAAATCAAACAGATCTACACGCATCGTGGGCCCTGCCGCTTGTAGCGGGTCAGTTCGGCGTTGAGTTGCTGAGCATGTCGGCAGTGATCGCCGGCGCAGCAACTGGCGCGGCAGGCGCTGGACGAGGTTTGTTATCCGAAGCGAATGAGGCCTGAAGAACCTTGGTAGGGTTTTTCGGCGGTTCGCCGCGCGTGATGGTATCGACCATGTCCATCCCATCGATCACCCGTCCAAAATTGGTATATTTGTGATCAAGCGCAAAACGGGGATAAAAAACAATGAAGAATTGGCTGTTGGCAGAGTTTGGCGTGTCGGTGCGCGCCATCGAGAGGCTGCCGCGCAAATGCGGATGGTCATTAAATTCCGCCGCCAAATCAGGAAGTTTTGAGCCGCCCTGACCAGTGCCCGTAGGATCACCCGTTTGCGCCATGAAGCCATCGATCACGCGGTGAAAAATCACCCCATCATAAAATCCCTGTTTCACCAATTCCTTGATCCGCTCAACATGGTGCGGTGCCCAATTCGGCATCAACCTGATCGCGACCCTCCCACCATTGGAAAGATCAAGCATCAAAATGTTTTCAGGTTCAAAATCAAGCGAAGGATTTACGTCATACCCGGCGGCCTGCGACCGAATAATTGGATCGACCTTGATCGTTTTGATTTCCTCTTTAGCGCTCGGTGCCTGCGCGAAAGCCGGTGAAGCAAGCAGCACCGCGCCAAGCGCAAAGTGAGAAAGTACACGAGAAAACATCAATCGGATCACCTTGTCGATACGGGTCGGACGCAAATAGGCGTGAGGGCCTGAGCGCGCAATGAACGAATACCGGAAACTATGCATTGTAACATTTGTGCCAAGAGCTCAATAATCGCCGAGTTGACCTACTTGCGCCACTCGCGCGATAACCTCCTCGCGCACTGCCGGGGTCACAAAATCGCGCACTTCGCCGCCAAACAGCGCAATTTCCTTCACCAACTTGGAAGCGATAGGCTGCAGGCTTACATCGGCCATCAAGAATACTGTTTCTATCTGATCGTTAAGCTGTTGGTTCATCCCAGCCATTTGATACTCATATTCGAAATCTGCCACCGCGCGCAGACCACGGATGATCACGCTCGCGCCCTGCCGTTCGGCAAAGCGCATCAGCAGCGCGTTGAAGCCGACAACCGAGACATTTTCAATGCCCTGCGCGGCCACTTCGCGCGTAACCATCGCCATTCGCTCATCGGTTGTGAACATCGGGTTTTTAGAAGGATTGGTGGTTACCCCGATAATCAATTGATCCACCAGCTTGGCGCCGCGCCGAATGATATCGAGGTGCCCCAATGTGATCGGATCGAAGGTGCCGGGATATATCCCGATTCTTACCCCCCCCATCTGCTCCCCCATTCAATGATCCCTTTCGA
Source organism: Sphingomonadales bacterium (assembly GCA_038238515.1). Lineage (GTDB taxonomy): Bacteria > Pseudomonadota > Alphaproteobacteria > Sphingomonadales > Sphingomonadaceae > Novosphingobium. Next base: position 4,124 of record JBBRXQ010000179.1, read on the forward strand.
TTATATAGCGCGCGAGCGCGCGCAAAAGATCGGCTTCTTCCCCACAGGACGATAAATGGGAAACAGCTTGCTCCACCAAAAACAGCGCCTGTTCGCGCGCGCGGACGGGGCCGAGCAGCGACACGAATGTCTCTTTGCCCGCCACTTCATCCTTGCGCAGCGCCTTACCTGCGGCAGATTCGTCGCCCTCTGTATCGAGAAGATCGTCGGCAATCTGGAATGCGAGCCCGATATCGCGGGCATAACCGCGCAGATGACTACGGCCCTCATGCGGGATGCGCCCAAGAATTGCGCCCATCTCGACCGCTGCTCCAAGCAGTGCACCTGTTTTGAGCTGTTGCAGTTTAGTAACCGTGGGCAAATCGAACGAGGCGCTTTCGGCAGCGATATCCATCATTTGGCCGCCCGCCATGCCGTTCATCCCGCTGGCCATCGCCAGCGTGCGCACCAATTCGATTCGCACAAACGGATCGCCGCTGATGTCGGGATCAGAGAGCACTTCAAATGCGAAGTCGTGCAGAGCATCGCCTGCTAACACCGCCGTCGCCTCATCAAACGCAATGTGCAGCGTTGGCTTGCCATGGCGCAGCGCATCGTTGTCCATGCAAGGCAGATCGTCATGGATAAGAGAATAGGCGTGAATAGCCTCAATCGCCGTGCCCGCGCGGATCGCGGCATGCCGGTCTGCGCCAAACATGCCCGCAGTGGCGCTCACCAGCAGCGGGCGCAGCCGTTTGCCCCCGCCAATCGTGGCATAGCGCATCGCCTCAACCAGCCGGTCACGCGGATCATTGGGCAGCGGCAACAGGGCATCGAAGCTGGCGTCGATATCCTGTGCTATCCGTTCGAGCGCCGGTTTGAGCACCGAACTGGAACGTTCGGCCACGTTCATATTCATCACGCCGCCCCTGCGTTATCATCAAATGCGCGCACGCCAGTGGCGCGCCCGTCGCGGTCGGCAATGATCGCCTCAATCCGCACTTGCGCTGCATCAAGACGCGCTTGGCAATGGACCCGCAGCGCATCGCCCCGCGCATAAAGGCCAATCGCCTCGTCCAGCGGCGCATCGCCGCCCTCGAGCCGCCGCACCACGTCCTCCAGCGCTTTTAGCGCATCCTCAAAGCTCATCTCGCCAAGATCGTTTGTTTGTTTCATCGCCGACAGCATTGACCGCCGAGCGCCATGGGGTCAAGCATCGAGCGTGGGAGAAATGTGATGCAATACGGGATTGCTTATTTAACGGCTGCGCTGGTGTTCGGCGCGCTCGATGCGCTGTGGCTCGGCTGGGCCGGACCAAAC
>JBBRXQ010000180.1:0-5413 GCA_038238515.1 Sphingomonadales bacterium
CAGGAGCGCCTGGCCCGGCTGCAAGCCCATGTAGCGCAGCGCCTTGTCGATGGCCTGGCGCTGGCTGGGGTCGGCCACCTGATCGGGATAGGGCACATGGCCGTCAATCGGGATGCCCATGCCGGGGTTCGTGCCGTAGGTGATCATCGGGCCGAGGTGCCGGGCATCCAGGGTCACGGCGGCGTCATAGGTCGCGCCGGGATCGGTGGCGAGGCTGAGCCACCATGCTACCGCCTTGTCCCAAGCATCGCCGGTGGGGGCATAAGGGCGGCCTTTGACATAGGCCACGGTTTTGTCATCGGGCGCGATCAGGCCCGCGCGCGCGCCGTGCTCGATCGCCATGTTTGAAACGGTGAGACGGCCTTCGACCGAAAGATCGCGGATCGCTTGGCCGGTATATTCGATCACATGCCCGGTGCCGCCCGCCGCGCCAACCGCGCCGGTGATGTGAAGCACCAAATCTTTGGCGCTGACGCCGGGCAGCAGGCTACCCTCGATGCGCACTTCCATTGATTTTAATCGCGACAGCATCAGCGTTTGCGTGGCCAGCACATGCTCAACCTCGCTGGTGCCAATGCCAAACGCCAGCGCGCCCAGCCCGCCGTGGCAGGCGGTGTGGCTATCGCCGCAAACGATGGTGGCGCCGGGGAGCGAAAAGCCCTGCTCTGGCCCCACGACATGCACGATGCCCTGCGCGGCATCGGCATCGCCGATATAGCGGATGCCAAAGGCGGGGGCGTTGGCCTCTAGCGCGGCGAGCTGGGCCGCGCTTTCAAGGTCTGCAATCGGGATGCGCGCGCCATTTGCATCGCGCCGCGCGGTGGTGGGCAAATTATGATCGGGCACCGCGAGCGTGAGATCGGGGCGGCGAACCTTGCGTCCAGCCAGCCTAAGCGCCTCAAATGCCTGCGGGCTGGTGACTTCGTGCACCAGATGGCGATCAATATAGATCAGGCAGGTGCCATCGGCGCGGTCTTCAACCACGTGGGCATCCCAGATTTTTTGATACAGCGTGCGCGGTGTTTTGGTCATGCTGCGCGGTAATCGTCAGGCATGCGCAATTCAAGCGCGAATGGCGGCGACGAGGAAGGAGCGATCTCAATGCATCGCTAACCAAAATGCCCTAGCAGGCATCGAGAAGGGGTCGCGCAGCGGCGCGAGGCGCGCTAAAGGAATTTTATGACCATTATCATTCCCATTCTGATCGTGATCGCATCGGTGCTCGCCATGGAAGTCATCGCGTGGTGGAGCCACAAATATGTGATGCACGGCTTTGGCTGGGCATGGCACCGCGATCATCATGAGCCGCACAATAATGTTCTTGAGAAGAATGATTTGTTTGGTGTGGTCGGCGCGGTCATGTCGATGAGCATGTTTGCGGTTGGCAGCCCGCTGGTGCTGGGCGACAATGCGTGGTGGGAGGCGAACTTCATCGGCATCGGGATCATGCTCTATGGCGCGATCTACACGCTGGTGCACGATGGCATCGTTCATCAGCGCTGGTTTCGCTGGGTGCCAAAGCATGGCTATGCCAAGCGGCTGGTGCAGGCGCACAAGCTGCACCACGCAACCATCGGCAAGGAAGGCGGGGTGAGCTTCGGCTTCATCTTCCCGCGTGATCCGGTGGTGCTGAAGCGCGAACTCAAAGTGCAGCGCGAGCAGGGGATCGCCGTCTTGCGCGAAGCTATCGAAGCCTGATCCGCTTACCCACTGCTATTCGGCGCGCGTCCACATCCACAATCCGCCAATTGCCATCACGCCGAGCGGGATCAAAACCCACGGCCAACCGACCGCAATTCCGGTTACCACCACACTGATCGCCATGGTGCCCAACGCGGCGAATTTGGCGCGGCGCGGGATCGCGCGGCGGGTGCGCCATTCAATCAGCATCGGCCCCCACTTGGGATGATCGAGCAGGCGCTGCTCCCACGCCGGATTGCCGCGCGCAAAGCAAAACAACGCGAGCAGCAGAAACGGCACTGTGGGCAAGAGCGGCAGCACCGCACCAACCGCGCCAATCCCCACAAACGTCAGCCCCGCCCCGGTCCAGAGCGTACGGCGCATGATTACCTCGTTTTCTGAACGGGATCGGCAGCCGCGATGCGCGCCGCGTGTTCGCGCACCAGCGCAATCATATTGGGCACGCCCTGAGTCCGGTTGCTCGAAAGCTGGTTTTTGAGATCGAACGGCGCGAGCACGGCGGCCACGTCCATTTCCGCAACCTCTGCCGCTGGGCGATCCTGCACCGCGCTCAGCACCAGCGCGACGATGCCCTTGGTAATTGCGGCATTGCTATCGGCCATGAAATGCAGCCGTCCTTCGTTGCCGGGCGCGGGATAAACCCACACGCTGGCCGAGCAACCGCGAACCAATGTTGCCTCAGTTTTCAGCGCATCGGGCATCGGATCCAGCTCGCGGCCAAGCTCGATCAGCAGGCGATAGCGCTCATCGCCATCGAGGAAGGAGTATTCTTCGAGAATGTCATCAAGCATTTGCATAGCGGAGTCTTAGCACATTGCCGGGCGGCCTCAAGCTGCGCCAAAGAGCGATCCTTTCGGCGGTTGCGGGATGATCTTGTGGGCAGGCTCAGGATGAGCGGCATTTGAACCCTACAAATCAACTCCAGCCGCGATCGCTTCCAGATTGCGCAGGCGTTCCCTGAAATCGGCCAGATCGATACGGCTGGCGGCGGAGGCTTCGCCGCCGGGGTGGGCGCGCTCCAGCTCAAGCCGTTTAAGTGCCAGCCAGCCGTTCCATCCGCGCAGCGCCGCTTGCGCAAGGATGAGAATGCTTAGCAGCGCGGCGGTGGCGGCGATCAGGATGGTTTCAACGGGCATGGCCAAATCTCCCCGGCTCGGTTCAGTTGTCGCGCAGCTGCTCGATGTCATGGGCGAGCGTGCGGGTGCTGCGATCTTCGGTGGCGATGCGTTCGAGCACTTCGAGCCGTTTGCGCAAAGCCGCCACTTCGCGTTCGAGCGCGGCGGCATAAGCCGGATCGGCCTCCGCCGGAGTGTCTTGGCGGTGACGCGCTTTGCGCATGTTGGCAAAGGCAATGATCGCGACGATGGCGACAACGGCAGTCCAGAAACTCATTGCTTGCGGCTCCCGGGCTTTATGGCGGTTTCGATGACAGGCAGCGTCCGCAAGGCCTCGATCTGCGACGCGACATCATAGCCCTTGTCGGTCACGATTGCCTCAAGAACGCGGACCCGTTCTTCCAGCGCCTGGCTGCGCGCGGCGGTTTGAGCGGCACTTTCCGATAGGGTCTTTGCGCGAATTTCCTCAATGCGGCGCTGGTGCTTCGTCCAGATCGCAAAGATCGGGATCATCAGCGCGATGATCGGGATGAGCAGAGCCAGAATACCTTCCATCTTCGTCTTCCTCACTCAGAATCAGGAAAAGCTCTAGCGCAGGTTTTCGATCTCGGCCGAAAGGCGCGGATTGCTCGACACGTAGAAGCTTTCAACCTCGGCCAGGCGGCGGTCGATATCGCGGAAGCTGGCGCGCACTTCACGCGCGGTGCGCGCTGGCGATTGGCGCACCCCCTGCCAAAAGCGTTGTTCCTGCGCATCGCCATAAAGTGCGGACGGCTTTTTCTCGGCCAAAAAGCCGATGGCCAAGTAGGCCGGGATGACGATGCCGGTGGAGAACACCAGGATCACAGCGGCGAGCCGGACCCACAGCACATCGACCCCAGTGTAATCAGCGATACCGGCGCAAACTCCCATGAATTTGCCATTCACCTTGTCGCGGAAGAAGCGTGTTCGCAGGCTGCTCATTTGGATGTCCCCCTCTTGGCGGCAAGCATGCGGTCAAGCTCGCGCAATTTGTCGCTCTCGTCGGCCATATTCGATGTCACCCGGGCCGGATGAAATTCAGGATTGTCGGCCACGACCAGCCGTTCGACCGTGTCCATCCGCGCCTCCAGCCGCCGCGCGAGCTGGTAAAGCTCATCAAGCAGCGCTTCATCGCCCACGGTGAGCGAGGATGCGGTTTTCCAGCGGGTGATGTAGTGGAGCACAATCCACGGCAGCCCGACAAAGACGGCCAGAATACCAGAGATGGCAATCAAAAAATCCGAGCTCTCCATGGCTTAAGCCTCCCCGTTCTTGGTGGCATCGGAGCGGGCGAGCTTCATCGCTTCCAACTCGTCGTCGATGGCATCCTTGCCCGCCAGCGCGGCGATCTCGTCGGCCAGATTGGGGGCGGTGCCTTCATTCAGGCTCAGCGCATCGGCGCGGCCCTCGGCATAATCGACCCGCCGTTCAAGCTGGTCAAACCGGGCGAGCGCTTCGTCCACCCGCTCGCTGGTCATTAGCGTGCGCAAGCGAACCCGATTTTCGGCGCTTTCCAGCCGCGCCGCAATCGCGGTCTGGCGGCTGCGCGCCTCGCGCAGGCGGGTTTGCAGCTTGTCGATATCGGCCTCATAGGCGCGCATCGAATCGTCGAGCACGGTGATTTCGCCGCGCAGCTGATCGCGCATATCGGCGGCCTTCTTCTTTTCGACCAGCGCGCCGCGCGCCAGATCCTCGCGGTCTTTTGATAAGGCGAGCTGCGCCTTCTCGGCCCAATCGGCCTGAAGCCGATCAAGCTTTGCCACATGGCGTGCCATCTCTTTCTGATCGGCGATGGTCCGCGCAGCAGATGCGCGTACTTCGACGAGCGTTTCCTCCATCTCCATGATGATCATGCGGATCATCTTGACCGGATCATCTGCCTTATCGAGCAAATCGGTGAAATTAGCGGCGATGATATCGCGGGTGCGCGAGAATATGCCCATCAGGTATGCTCCATTTGAATGCGGGGGAAGCGGCGCGGCGCGCAAAGCTTCAAGGTGTGTGTCAAACCGCGATAGTGAACGCCCCGAAGGCAGATCACCACGCAGAGGTCGCGCGGGATCGTTCGGGGGGCGATCTGCCATCAGGCCAAACCACTGGTCATGCCGGGAGCGCTGGCGAAAAGCTGACCAATGAACACAGCGGCGTTCAGCGCGATCATCGCAGTGATGCTGATCAGCGCAGCGCGGCCCAGTTTGGTCGAAAAGAAGCTGGCGTTGTACATGGCGATCTCCGTAACTTGGTGTTGAAATGATCTTCGCAAGCGCCGTGCCAAGTTTGCGAGGGCGCACAAATCAGCGAAAAGCGGCGGATAACACATCAATGGATGTAGCAGATATTGCCCATGCTTGGTAAATTCTGCTATTGATTGGCGTAAGGGACATAAGGGGCACATCACATGGATCGCGAGGCGCAGTTCATTGGGCAATCGGGCGCATTTCTCGATGCGGTGGAGCGCGCCAGCCGCGCCGCGCCGATGCGCCGCCCGGTGTTGGTGGTGGGCGAACGCGGCACCGGCAAAGAATTGATCGCCGAACGGCTCCACCGCCTTTCGCACCGCTGGCAAGAGCCGCTGG
>JBBRXQ010000181.1:0-5362 GCA_038238515.1 Sphingomonadales bacterium
GAACTTGGCCAAGCCTGCCACCCAGCGCGCAGCGCGCGCCGCAAAGCCATTCTCAGCTTTGGCCGCAGCACCAGAACAAGGCATCGATGGGCCAGCATCTGCTGAAATCGCAGAAGACGAAGCTGCATTTGCGCTCCGCACCCTTCAGCAGAACCTCGCTGACCACAAACGCTATGACGCCACCGAAGCAGAATTGTTTAAGTTCTATGAGCAAATGGTGCTCATTCGCCGCTTCGAAGAAAAAGCTGGGCAACTTTATGGCCTTGGCCTGATAGGCGGTTTTTGCCATCTCTATATCGGACAAGAAGCCGTTGCCGTCGGCTTGCAATCTGCTCTCAACGAAGGGCATGACAGCGTCATCACCGGGTACCGCGATCACGGCCACATGCTGGCTTACGGAATTGATCCTAAATTGATCATGGCCGAGCTTACTGGCCGCTCAGCGGGCATTTCTCACGGCAAAGGCGGCTCGATGCATATGTTTTCGACCGAACACAAATTTTTTGGTGGTCACGGGATTGTCGGCGCGCAAGTTCCGCTGGGCACCGGGCTTGCTTTTGGTCACAAGTATCGCGGCGATGGCGGCGTGTGCCTCGCCTATTTCGGAGATGGTGCCGCTAATCAGGGCCAAGTCTACGAGGCTTTTAACATGGCCGCTTTGTGGAAGCTGCCGATCATTTTTGTAATCGAAAACAATGGTTACGCGATGGGCACTTCGGTCAAGCGCGGCTCGGCTGAAACCCATTTTTATCGCCGAGGCTCAGGCTTTCGCATTCCGGGGATGGATGTGAACGGAATGGATGTGCTCGAAGTGCGTCAGGCCGCCGAAGTTGCGCTTGCGTATGTGCGCGCCGGCAATGGACCAGTGTTGATGGAGCTGACGACTTATCGCTATCGCGGCCATTCGATGTCTGACCCAGCGAAGTACCGCAGCCGCGAAGAAGTGCAGGAAATGCGCGATAAGCACGATGCGATCGAGGCTGCTAAGCAAGAGCTGCTGAAGCGCGGGGTGAGTGAGGACCGGATCAAGGAGATCGACAAGCGCATTCGCAAGATCGTGGCCGAAGCGGCTGACTTTGCCGAAAGCTCGCCCGAACCTGCTTTGTCCGAGCTTTACACAGATGTGCTGGTGGAGACTTATTGAGATGGCCGTCGAGCTCAAAATGCCCGCACTCTCGCCAACAATGGAAGAAGGCACGCTGGCCAAATGGTTGGTAAAACCTGGAGACATTGTCAAATCGGGCGACATTATTGCGGAAATTGAAACCGACAAGGCCACGATGGAGTTCGAAGCGATCGACGAGGGCGTGATGGGCGCGTTAATGGTCGCCGAGGGCACTGAGGGGGTGAAAGTCGGAACGGTGATCGCTACGATGCAAGGCGACGATGAAGAAGCCGCTCCCCAGCAAGCGGCCGCCACGAAAGCAGTTGATACAGCGCCGTTATTATCAATTGCCCCCGCGAAGGCGGAGGTCTCAGTTGGTCAAACCCAGACTGACACAGCGATCCCAGAAGGCACGTCGATGACCTCCACAACGGTGCGCGAGGCTTTGCGCGATGCGATGGCTGAGGAAATGCGCGCCGATGACCGCATATTCGTCATGGGTGAGGAGGTCGCTGAATACCAGGGAGCATACAAAGTCACTCAAGGGCTGCTCGAAGAATTTGGGCCGCGCCGGGTGATCGACACGCCGATCACAGAATATGGTTTTGCCGGAATTGGCGCGGGCGCCGCGATGGGCGGCTTGCGTCCAATCGTCGAATTCATGACATTCAACTTTGCACTCCAAGCGATTGATCACATCATTAATTCTGCAGCCAAGACCAACTATATGTCGGGCGGCCAAATGCGGTGCCCGATCGTATTTCGCGGGCCAAACGGCGCAGCCACGCGCGTGGGCGCACAACATAGCCAAAACTTTGCGCCGTGGTATGCGTCTGTTCCCGGGCTGATTGTGATCGCGCCTTATGACGCAGCCGATGCCAAAGGGCTGCTAAAGGCCGCAATCCGAAGCCAAGATCCAGTGATCTTCCTCGAAAACGAGCTTGTGTATGGCCGCAGTTTTGATGTGCCGCAGATCGATGATTTCGTTTTACCGATTGGCAAAGCCCGCATCGTTCGAAATGGGTGCGATGTTACCATTGTGACTTATTCAATCGGCGTCGGCCTTGCTCTGGAGGCAGCCACTACTCTGGCAGCGGAAGGCATCGAGGCCGAGATCGTCGACTTGCGCACTTTGCGCCCGATGGACAAAGCTGCGGTGCTTGAGAGCCTTGCCCGGACTAACCGCATGGTCGTGGTCGAAGAAGGTTTCCCAGTCTGTTCGATTGCCTCAGAGATCATCGCAATTGTGATGGAGGAAGGTTTCGACAACCTCGACGCGCCTGTGCTGCGCGTTTGCAATGAGGACGTGCCGCTGCCGTATGCTGCAAACCTTGAACGGGCTGCATTGATTGATGCGGCGCGGATCGTATCTGCGGTTAAGAAGGTATGCTACCGCTGACGCAATCGCCTGCGAACCTTGCGCAAGTACAGGATTGGCTGACGCCGCCTGAACGGTTGGTTATTGCTTATGCTCCAAATGGGATGCGCGCCGCGTGGGCTGGTTTCTTTGCTTTGGAGCGCAGGCTTAGCGATGCGGCTCGTCCAGAGCGCAATCCAATGATGATACAACTCCGACTTGCGTGGTGGCGCGATCGCTTCGATGAGCCTGCATCAACTTGGCCGCGTGGCGAACCGCTTTTGGAGCTGCTTGCTGCTTGGGACAGGGAACGCACGGCCTTAGGCGGGCTGGTTGATGGGTTCGAGGCGCGCAATGTTGGCAGCGACGGCGGCAAACAATTGGGCAGTGCGAGGGTTGAGGCGATGGCAGCACTCGCCCGCTTGTCTGGCGTCAAAGCCGATGCTGCGGTGCGCATCACCGCAGAGGAATGGCTTGGGCTTGCAAATGCAACCGGCCCTTTGCCAAAATTACCTCGGTCCATGCGCCCACTCGTGATTTTGTGCGGCATGGCCGCCCACGCTGATAGCGGCCCATCAGTCCCCGCGTGGCGAGAGTTTTTGGTGATCATACGGCTCGGTATATTAGGCCGATAACAAGATCACACCAAAATGGTGTGGCTTGCTACTGCCCCTAATCTCACGTGCGGCCTAAGCACTGCGCTGGAGGTTGCACATGAACAGGATCGTGATCGGTGCGCTAGGAGCCTTACTGCTTTTGGCAGCAGGCACTTTCTGGTGGCAAGGGCGTGCGGCTGACAGCGAATGGGGGGCGGTTCCGGTGCTAGCGATCGAAAACGCGGCAACTGGCGAAGCCGCAGATCTGCCCGAAGTGGATCCAGGAGACATGGTAGGTCCTGGGCTGCCTCAGGCCAACGAAGCAACACGCGAGCAGCGCCGCTTTGATCGGCTAGACAAGGACCGTGACGGACGTGTGACCCGCAATGAAATGCTCAGCCCGCGGGTCAAGGATTTTAAGAAGCTGGATGCCGATGGCAATAATCTGCTTACATTTGAAGAGTGGGCCGTCGCCACCGCCACCAAGTTCAAGGCCGCAGATGCCAATGGCGATCAGGGGCTTAATCGTGCGGAATACGCCACGACTAAAACTAAAACCTCCAAAAAGCCCGCATGCAACTGCAAGTAAGATCAGGCAATGGTGGGTAGCCACTCGCCTAAATCAGCCTTAGCGCGCTGAGTATAAGCTTCCTTGCGCAGCTTCTTTTTCACATCGGCGTCCACCGGCGGAAACAGGCCAAAGTTCACGTTCATTGGCTGATAACTGGCGGCCTCAGCATCGCCGGTAATGTGCGACAGTAGTGCGCCAAGCGCGGTCGTACGGGGCGGCGAGGTCCAGTTTGAAGCTGCGATCTCAGCGGCGGTCATCAAGCCTGCAAGCAGGCCAATGGCTGCACTCTCGACATAGCCTTCGCAGCCGGTGATTTGCCCCGCAAAGCGGATGTGCGGCGCGGCGCTCAGGCGCAGCTGCCGATCCAGCAGGGTGGGCGAATTGAGAAACGTGTTGCGGTGCAGCCCGCCGAGCCGCGCAAACTCTGCGTTTTCAAGGCCCGGGATGGTGCGGAAAAGCCGGACTTGCTCGGCATGTTTGAGCTTGGTTTGAAAGCCGACAATGTTCCATAAAGTGCCCAGTTTGTTGTCTTGGCGCAGTTGCACCACGGCATAGGGCCAACGGCCAGTGCGCGGATTATCAAGACCGACCGGTTTCATCGGGCCAAAGCGCAACGTTTCCAGCCCCCGCGCGGCCATCACTTCAATCGGCATACAGCCCTCGAAATAGGGGGTATTGGTCTCCCATTCGCGAAATTCGGTCTTTTCTCCGTCGAGCAGCCCTTGATGAAAAGCGGCATATTGGTCGCGGTCCATCGGGCAATTGATATAATCCTTGCCTTCTCCGTCGGGGCCCGAGCCCTTATCCCAGCGCGACGCCATCCACGCCACACCCATGTCCACGCTTTCGTGGTGAACTATCGGCGCAATCGCATCGAAAAACGCCAAGCTATCGGCGCCGGTCGCCGTGCCGATGCTTTGCGCTAGCGCAGGCGCAGTAAGCGGCCCGGTCGCGACAATCGTTAATCCATCAGACGGAAGCACATCAACGCGCTCGCGCACAATTTCAAGCGTGGGCAGCGCCGCCAGCGCTTCTTCCACAGCAGCGGAGAATACTCCGCGATCAACCGCCAGCGCCGAACCTGCCGGAACTTGAGCTCTGGCCGCCGCCGCCATGATTAACGAATCACAGCCGCGCATTTCGTGGTGCAGAAGCCCAACTGCATTTTTGTCATGATCATCCGAACGAAAGCTGTTTGAGCATACCAGTTCGGCAAGACCCGTGCTCTGATGCGCCGCTGTGCTGTCTCCGCCGCCGCGCATTTCTGACAGGCGCACGTGAATCCCGCGCCGCGCCAATTGCCAAGCGGCTTCGCTCCCGGCCATCCCGCCGCCGATGATGTGAACCTGATGTGTCATAAGAAAAGCATTGGCATTGCGCGGCGCGCGCGACAAGCCCACCATAGTGCGGGAGAGGGAGGGCTTATGACCGCATCAGTGCCAAGTTCTCAAAGACAATGGCTGCTGGCCAGCCTCGTTTTTGGAATCAGCTATTGCTTCGCTGCTGCGGAGATGTTTCCGCCCGCAATTCTGATCGGGTGGAAGGGGGCAGGCGTCGGCATGCTCGCGGTTTATGCTTGGGCTCACCGGCCCATGCGCGGGGCCATTGTAATTGCGCTGGTAATGGCGCTGGACGCGCTGGGCGATATGGTACTCGAAATTGCGTTTATCGGCGGCGCACTCTTTTTTTTGACGGGACATCTAGTTGCCATCATTTTCTATTGGCGTCATCGC
>JBBRXQ010000182.1:0-5353 GCA_038238515.1 Sphingomonadales bacterium
CTGGCCGAGCCGCCAATCGGCGATGTAGCGGATGTACTTCTTGATTTCCTTGGGGCTCATGCCGGGAACGGGGCCTTGCTCGAAGGCGAGATCGATGAACGCGTCTTCGAGGCGAACGGTTTTCTGACAGCAATCGATGATGTCTTCTTTAACCGCTTTGGTGAGGCAGCCGCGCTCAGCCACAAAGGCGTGGAACAGCTTAGTGATGCCTTCGCAGTGCAGGCTTTCATCGCGGATCGACCAAGTGACGATCTGGCCCATGCCCTTCATCTTGTTAAACCGGGGGAAGTTCATCAGCATGGCGAAGCTGGCGAAGAGCTGGAGCCCTTCGGTGAAGCCGCCGAACATGGCGAGGGTGCGCGCAATGTCTTCGTCGCTATCGACGCCGAAATTTTGCAGGTAATCGTGCTTGGCGCGCATTTCCTCATATTCGAGGAACATGCCGTATTCGCTTTCGGGCATGCCGATGGTGTCTAGCAGATGCGAATAGGCGGCGATGTGGACCGTTTCCATATTGGAAAAGGCGGCGAGCATCATCTTGACCTCGGTCGGCTTAAACACGCGGGCGTATTTATCGTGGTAGCAATCCTGCACCTCGACATCGGCCTGCGTGAAAAAGCGGAAAATCTGGGTGAGCAGGTTGCGCTCATGCTCGCTGATCTTTTGCGCCCAATCGCGGCAATCTTCGCCCAAGGGCACTTCCTCTGGCATCCAGTGGATCTGCTGCTGGCGTTTCCAGAATTCATAAGCCCACGGATACTCGAACGGCTTGTAGGTCTTGCGGGCTTCGAGAAGAGACATGGGGTTTTGATCCTGTTGAACGAAGTGAGAATATAGCGATTAAGCGGCGGCAACGTAAGCTGCGCCGAGGGGTAAGACCGTGTTTAAATGTAGGGGCGAAACTGGGGACAAATTGCGGGCTGACGCGCGCGCGGGGCGTTTTGTCAGCCTTGCGGAACGGGCGGGCAGATGGGGCGTTGTGACGATATGGGCGCTCGCCATTTCCGGCACGTGCCCCGGCTTTTGCCCAGGAGAAGCAACATGGCAGGTGATCACGCAACCAAGGATACGCAGACGACCGGCGTGGCGGGGCAGATCTGCCCGCATATGGAAGTAATCGGCGCGGACGGCGTGCATGTCGGCACGGTTGACCATGTCGAAGGGCACCGCATCAAGCTGACCAAGCATAGCAGCAGCGCCGGCGTGGCGGGCGAAAGCCACGAGGGGCACCACCACTACATCTCGCTGGGGCTGGTCGCCGAAGTAGAGGGCGACAAAGTGCGCCTTTCCGCCAATGGCGACGTCGCCTACAGCATGGAACAAGAGAAGTAAGCCCTGCGCGTTCCCGGCTCCCGCCCTGCGATGGGCCGGAGCCGGGGCGCGATCTATTTCCAGAACCAGCCGGGCTTGAGGCTGCGCGATTTTCGATTGCGCCACATCTGGACATACATCCAAAGGCCCGAGCCGCTGAAAAAAATCAGCGCGAATCCTGCGAGCGTGGATATGGCGACGCCCAAAGGGCCGAAGGTTTCGCCCGAATGCAGATGATGCAGCAGGCCGACCAGCGCGCGCGGTCCGCCCGGCGCAGGCTTTGGCCGGCAGGAATAATCCGGCGGGCAGACAAAGGCGGGCTTGCCTGCATTTTGCGCGGCCTTTGGCGGGCCGCCCTCCCCGCCGATGAGCGGGACAATCTGGCTGAGCACCCCGGTTACCGCGATCCACAGCAGAAAGACCGAGAAGAAAACCGAGAGCCAGCGGTGCCATTTGCGCATAGGGGAAGCCTTGTTGATGTTGCGAATTAATCGCAACAGTAGGCCGGTTCTGGCCCGGTGCGCAAGCGGGATAATTGTCGCAAATTGTCAGCGCGGCACTGATGCGAGCCAACAACAACGCGCCAATTTGGCCAAAACACTCAGGCATCATTGGGCGGTGCCAGACGCCTGGCCTCGGTTACGGGCAGGCCCGCTTCGGTAGGCACATAGATCAACTGCGCTTTGGAATCCTCAAGCGCCTGAATTTGAAGATAGCGCAAATACCCCTCCGGTCCGCCGAGCGAATTCTGGAGGATCTTATTGGCCTTAGCCGCACCCTCGGCGCGAATAACTTCGGCATCCGCCAAGGAAAGTGCGCTTTCCTTTTTGGCGCGGGCTTCAAGAATGGCTACCTGACGTGAACTTTGGGCTTCAGCCAAAGCTGCTTCGCCTGCAAGCCGCTGCGAATAGACGCGGTACTGCGGCCAGCCGACCAAAAAGCCGGTCAGCAAGATTGCCCCGATGACAACGCCAAATATCGAGCACCCAGCATTACCTTCCAGCGGATTTCTGTAGGCCATCGCAAACTACCTCTTGCATTACCTATGGTCACTCAATCGCTATTGGCAGGCAAGGCATTCTTCATAATCGGTGGCGGCGGCAAGTTCCATCACAGGGGCAGCGGCGGTGTTGTCAGCCTCTACTCCGCCGGCGAAACCCGCGCGCTGGACCGATTTCGAGCGGAGGTAATAGAGCGACTTGATGCCTTTCTCCCATGCCTGGAAGTGGAGCATCATCAGATCCCACTTGTCGACATCGGCGGGGATATAAAGATTGAGCGACTGCGCCTGATCGATGAAGGGGGTGCGATCCGCGGCGAATTCTAGCAGCCAGCGCTGGTCGATTTCGAAGCTGGTCTTGTACACCGCCTTTTCCTCAAAGCTGAGGAAATCGAGATGCTGGACCGAACCGCCGCGCTCAAGGATCGAATTCCAGACGTTAGTCGAATCCTTCGATTTAGCTTGCAGCAGCTTTTCGAGATAAGGGTTTTTGACCACGAAGCTGCCCGACAGCGTTTTATGCGTGTAGATATTCGCGGGAATTGGCTCGATGCACGCGGACGTGCCGCCGCAGATGATGCTGATCGAGGCGGTGGGCGCGATGGCCATCTTGCACGAAAAGCGCTGCATCACGCCCATATCGGCGGCATCGGGGCAAGGGCCGCGTTCTTGCGCGAGCATCAGGCTGGCCTCATCGGCGGCCTGCGCGATGTGGCGGAACATCTTGAGGTTCCACGCCTTGGCCATCGCGGTTTCAAAGCCGATGCCCTTCATCTGAAGGAACGAGTGGAAGCCCATCACGCCCATGCCGACAGAGCGCTCGCGCATCGCGGAATACTTGGCGCGGGCCATTTCGGCGGGCGCGCGGTCGATATAATCTTGGAGGACATTATCGAGGAAGCGCAGCACGTCTTCGATGAACACCCGGTCGCCGTTCCACTCATCCCATGTTTCAAGATTGAGCGAGGAGAGGCAGCACACGGCGGTGCGATCGTTGCCAAGATGATCGCGGCCGGTGGGCAGGGTGATCTCTGAGCAGAGGTTTGACGTAGAAACCTTGAGGCCCAGATCGCGGTGATGCTTGGGCATGGTGCGGTTCACCGTGTAAGAAAACACGATGTATGGCTCGCCAGTGGCCAGCCGGGTTTCGACGAGCTTTTGAAACAATGAACGCGCATCGACCGTGCTGCGGACCGAGCCATCCTTGGGGCTGCGCAAGTGGAATTCGGCGCCATCGCGCACCGCTTCCATGAATTCATCGGTGAGCAGCACGCCGTGATGCAGATTGAGCGCCTTGCGGTTGAAATCGCCCGATGGCTTGCGGATTTCGAGGAATTCCTCGATCTCAGGGTGCGCCACATCGAGATAGCACGCCGCCGAACCGCGCCGCAGCGAACCTTGGCTGATCGCGAGCGTGAGGCTGTCCATCACGCGGACGAACGGGATGATGCCGCTGGTTTTGCCATTGAGGCCGACGCTTTCGCCGATGCCGCGCACTTTGCCCCAATAGGTGCCGATGCCGCCGCCGCGCGAGGCGAGCCAGACGTTTTCATTCCAAGTTTTGACGATACCTTCGAGGCTATCATCGACCGAGTTCAGATAGCACGAGATCGGCAGGCCGCGCCCGGTACCGCCATTGGAGAGAACGGGCGTGGCGGGCATGAACCACAGCCGCGAGATGTAGTCATAAAGCCGCTGCGCGTGCGCTTGATCATCGGAATAGGCATCGGCGACGCGCGCGAACAGATCCTGATAGGTCTCGCCCGGCAGGAGATAGCGATCATCGAGCGTGTCCTTGCCAAACACGGTGAGCAGCGCATCACGCGAAGGGTCGGTGACGATCGTGAAACGGCGCGCGTTGACTGTTTTGGAATCAGACACAGGTTCTGGCCCAGCCTCTGACACAGACATAGCAGTCGCCGTGCTGGCCATCACGGCCAAAAGCGCTTCGCTGCCCGGATCTTGCACGGTCATGTCCATTGCCTTTTGATCTGGTGCCTTTTGGTCTGGTGCCGCTTGCTCTGGCGCCGTTTGCTCGGTGGCCGGGCGCTCTGCCACGGCGATCTCAAAACCGCCATCGAGCGTTAACTGATCTTGCGCCGCCAAGCTGTCTTCAATCCTGAAATTCACGCTAAGGTCCCCAATTTTGACACTACGGCAAACCATTCAACTGGCCCTGCCGCTTGCCCAAACCATCGCAGATTATTGCGAATCGGGGGCAGATTTGAATTCTACTTGAGGTAGAACAAAAGGGGAATGAGCTTTCTACTCACTCCGCTTGCTGCCCACCCACTTGGCCAGAAACCAACAGCTTCTTAAAACCAGCCAGCGATCAGCACGGGTCGCCCCCAGCGCGTTATCCTGAAACTAGAGTTAGAGGTTAGCCGTTGATCTACCCACTAGCTATAGTGCCTTAACCCCAAATTGGCGCAAGTGGGTAAACGGCCTAAGGTCGGTTCGCTTCGTCGCAAATGCGATTCGTTTCGTCGTGATGACAGCAATGTTGCAGTGCGGCGACGCGCCCGCAAAGCGGCAGTTCAAGAGTTGTTTTGCACGCAAGAGAATATATTTTCAGCCCAAGCGCGAACTTGTGGACAAGCCCCTGTCCAGCCCCCATGCCCAAGATGTTCGCAAATTTCGCGGGCGTGCGCCCCAATGGGACGCTAACGGGAGCGTTATCATGCTCAATATTCTTTCGACTGTGATCAGCGGTCTGATCGTCGGCATTTTGGCGCGGTATTTCTATCCCGGTGCGGTGAACATGGGGTGGGGATTGACGATCCTGCTGGGCATTGGCGGATCGCTTTTGGCAGGACTGGTGGTCAGCTGGCAGAGCAGAGGCGGCATTGGCGGCGGATTTAACCAAGCGGGTTTTTTGGCGTCGCTGGTAGGCGCGATGGCGCTGATTTTTATCGGGCGGCAGTTTTGAGCGGATGAGGCGCTGGTTGGCGCGGCGGGGCATTGGTTTTGGAATGCGTAAAAGCAAATCCCTCCGTCAGGCCTTCCTTCGACAAGCTCAGGATGAGCGGAGCCTGCCACCTC
>JBBRXQ010000183.1:0-5341 GCA_038238515.1 Sphingomonadales bacterium
AATACCCTGTCCCAAAATCATCGAGCGCAAGCCGCACACCAAGACCTTTAAGGGTGTTAAAACGTTCAGTGGTTGAGTTACTTTCTTGCAGGAATACGCTCTCGGTAAGTTCAAGCTCCAGCCGCGAAGGCTCGATGCCTGAATTTGCCAGCGCACTCGCGACCAGAGCAGGAAAACCCTCATCCGCAAATTGCAGAGGCGACACGTTGACAGCGACACGCAGATGGCCCGGCCATGCCGCCGCTTCAAAGCATGCGCGGCGCAACACCCATTCACCGATCCCTTTGATCAGATTTGATTCCTCGGCAATCGGAATGAACCGAGCGGGCGATATCGGGCCTTTTTCAGGGTGGTTCCAGCGAACCAATGCCTCAACCCCGACCACGTGGTTATCCGAAGCGCGCACAACGGGTTGATAATGGACCTCAAGCTCGCCGCGCTCAAGCGCATCGCGCAAATCCTCTTCAAGCAACCGGCGTTCTTCGGCTGACTTGAGCAGATCTTTAACGAAGAAGCGAAACGCGCCGCGCCCACCGCCTTTGGCAGCATACAGCGCAAGATCGGCGTTGCGAACCAGCTCTTCGCTGCCATCGCCATCATAAGGCGCCACCGCTACGCCAACCGAGGCACCGATGACGCAGCGGTTGCCATCAATCGAATAGGGCTGCGAAACTGTGGCAATAATATCGGTGGCGATTCCGCCAAGAATGCCCCGGTCATCTTGTCCGGGAAAAATGATCTGAAACTCGTCCCCGCCCAAACGGGCGACATGTTCCCGGTCGCCAACTACGCGCACCAACCGCTCTGACACCTGCTTAAGCAGAGCATCGCCAGCAGCATGGCCCAGCGTGTCGTTGACTTGCTTAAAGCGATCGAGGTCAATCATCATGATGGCGCACGTGCTGCCTTGCAAAGTGCAGTTGGTCAGCGTTTTTTCAAGCAGTTGGGACATCCGCCGCCGATTGATGAGCCCGGTGAGCGCATCGTGCATGGCCAAATGCGAGCTTTCCTCAGCCGTACGCCGCTCATTGGAGATGTCTTGGCAGTGGCCTAAGAACCCTGCAAAGTTGCCCTTGGCCATGATCGGCTCGGCAGAGATCGACCACCACAGGATGTCTGCGCCGCGCACACTACGCGCAACATTTTTTTCGAAGCGCCGCATTCGCGTCATCAAGAATGGCAGTGAGCGCTCGCTCTCGCCTTGGGAGGCGAGGAACAGTTCATTGAAGCTGCGACCGATCGCCCCAGCTTCCCCGCCCAGTGCGGCTTGTGCGGCTGGCGAGAGATAGGTGACCTTGCCCGCCGCATCGGTCGACCAAAAGCATCCAAGCCCGATGTCTTCATAAGCATAACACAAGGCAGCGGCATTGGCCTCAGACGCGCGTTTTGACAGAGCGCTCTGCTGCGCATCTGGAACCAACACCTCTCGTGACCTATAAAGTGCCAAGCTCTTGCCCGTCCCGGTAAAATTACTGACCGAAGATTTGAATTAGCAAACAGGCGTTATTTTGAGGTTAACTAAAAAATTTTGGGGTAGATGCACATGGTCAGACCCAACCGCACGCGGATTTCAGGGCTAAGCGCTAGATCATGGAAAACCAAAAAAGGGCCGGAAGCGGGTAAGCGCTTCCGGCCTTAAGTCTGTTCGCAGGAGGAACATGGTTTGGCGGAGGTGAAGGGGAAAGAGGGAGAGGATTGCCCCCTTCAGCCCCGCCAATTTCGGAAGACTAGATGTTGTAAGCGCGCTCACCGTGCTCGTTGATATCAAGCCCTTCGCGTTCCACATCTTCGCTCGGACGCAGACCCATGATCTTATCGAGCGCGAAGAGGAGAACTAAGGTGACGATGCCTGACCAGGCCAAGGTTATGCCAACCGCCTGAAGCTGCACCACTAATTGGGCAGAGATGCTGTAGGCTTCTGGCGCAATCGCAACCGCCGGGAAGACAGTGTAATCAAAGTAGCCTTGACCGCCTAGGTTTGGCGCCGCGACCACAGCTGTTGCCAATGCGCCGGTTATTCCGCCGATGCAGTGGATGCCAAAAACATCAAGTGTATCGTCGTACTTGAACTTGTTCTTCACCGTGGTGACGAAGAGGTAGCAAATAGGCGAAACAATTAGGCCGAGCACGATCGACGTCATCGGCGCGCCAAGGCCCGATGCGGGGGTGATCGCCACCAAACCAGCAACCGCACCCGAAACCGCGCCGAGCATCGACGGCTTCTTGTGAACGATTTGTTCGATAATCGTCCAGCTCACCGCCGCAGCGCAAGTAGCCAGCATCGTGTTGACGAAGGCAACCGCCGCAACTCCGTTTGATTCAAGGTTTGACCCGGCGTTGAAGCCGAACCAGCCCACCCACAAGAGCGATGCCCCGATCATGGTCATGACCAGTGAATGCGGTGGGGTGGCATCTTTGCCAAAGCCGAGACGAGGACCGATGACGAGGCAACCCACAAGACCAGCGATGCCGGCATTGATGTGAACAACAGTGCCGCCTGCAAAATCCAGCGCGCCCTTGCCGTACAAATAGCCCCAATCGCCCGGCTGACCGGCGAGGAAATCTGGGCCAGCCCAATACCACACCATGTGTGCGATCGGGTAATAAGCGAAGGTTGACCACAATACGGTGAAGATCATCAGCGGGGTGAACTTAATGCGTTCAGCAAACGCCCCAATAAACAGCGCCGGGGTGATCATCGCGAAGGTCATCTGAAACACAAAGTAGGTCAGTTCGGGGATGTAGACGTTGTTCGAGAACGTCGCCGAATATGTCCCACTGGTAACCCCGGCCATCAGCACTTTGCTGAACCCGCCGATAAAGGGAGTGGAGCCGCCGGTGAACGCCAAAGAATAGCCATAGGTGGCCCAGAGCAGACCCGTGATCGAAACGATCATGAACACCTGCATCAGCACCGAAAGCATGTTTTTTGTGCGAACAAGCCCGCCATAGAACAATGCGAGCCCCGGAATGCTCATCATCAAAACAAGCACCGAGGACACCAGCATCCAAGTGGTATCACCCTTGTTGACCATGGTGGCCTGCGTCGCCACATCGGGAGCCTGAACCATGGCGGCCTGCGCAAACGCAGTGGAAGCGGTACCAAGCGTAAGGCCAATGCCCGCCAGACCGCCGATCATCTTTCGGATCATTGAAGTTTCCCCTTTAAGATACGTTCTGCTCATATTGGTCACAGGGCAGTATCCCCGGTTTCGCCCGTCCGGATGCGCGTGACCGAAGCAAGTTCAAGCACGAAAATCTTGCCGTCACCGATGGCTTCGGTGCTGGCGATTTGCTGGATGGTTTCGATGATTTGCGGGGCAAGATCGTCGCTCGCAGCGATTTCGATCTTCACCTTTGGCAGCATGTTGGTGGAATATTCAGCGCCGCGATAGATCTCGGTCTGGCCCTTTTGCCGTCCAAAACCCTTCACTTCTGAAACCGTCATCCCGGCAACGCCCAGGCTCGACAGCGCTTCACGCACTTCATCGAGCTTGAACGGCTTGATGATGGCGATGATGAATTTCATGCATGCCCCCTTGTATCGCCAGCGCACCGGATGGAACGCCCGTAAGGTGAGCTAAGCAAATCACGTGCCAAATCAGTATTGCTCCGGATTCGAGCATTTACGCGCCGACAAGGTTTGAAGTGGCGCTAAATCTCGCCCGATTCTTGTGCAGCGCAGCGCATCTGCCTATTTTTCAGGCAGCAATCACATCACGCACTGTGGTTGAGCTCATTTCCCCACCGTCAGAGAAATTCTCGCAAAGTGGCCACGAACCGGTCAAACTGATCGTGATGCAGCCAATGGCCTGCATTCTCAAACTCCATCACCTGCGCATTGCGAAAATGCTTGATGCGGCCATCTTGCTCAGGGTTTCCGGCCCATGAATCTGCCCCATTGAGCAGCAACGTGGGACACGTGATCCCCTCCCACAGCTCGTGCTTGCGCTCGGTCGAAATGTCATAAGGGTGATCAATGTGGACGTAGGGGTCAAATTTCCACGTAAACGAGCCGTCTTCGTTGCGGTTAATCCCCTGAGTCGTCAGATGGCGGGCCTGCGCATCGGTAAGATAGGGGTTTTCCGCTTTCATGCGCGCATAGGCATCTTCAAGCGTGGGATAGCGGCGCGGCAGCCGCCCCGCCGCTTTGCGCTTCTCGCCGATGTAATCGCGCACGCGGCGGCCGAACGGCACATCCTTCATCCGCTGTTCCCATTCAGGCGTGGGAAAAATGCCCTCGATCGCGACCAATTTGCGCACATCTTCGGGAAATAGCCCGGCATAGCGCAGCGCAACATTTGCGCCCCACGAATGCGAAACGATGGTAACGGGCGCGAGGCCAAGCTGATGGACAAGCTGCGCCACATCGTAAACAAGATCCATCGTGCGGTAATTGCCATCAGAAGCCCAGTCGCTATCGCCGTGGCCCCGGTGATCGAGCGCGATGATGTGCCAATCATCGCGCAGCGCTTCGGCGGTCCAATCCCAGCTTCGCGCATGGTCGCGCCCGCCGTGGATCAGCAGCAGCGGTGGTTTTTCCGCATTGCCCCAATCGACATAATGCAGCCGCAGCCGCTGTGAGATCAGAGTGTTTGAAGTTGGTCCGAGCAGGTTCATGGAGGCTATCTGCCGCGAGTGCGAACAAGGTGCAAGAACCGCTTTGCGCTTAACGACTGTTTGACGCGCGCGAGGTCCGGTCGCGCCACGAAAAGCGCGGGGTGAACCAGATCAATTCCGCCGCACGCGCGCCCGAAAGCAGCGAAGCATCGCCGATCAGCGCATCTACCAGCGGCACACCGGGAAAATGCGCCGCCATCAGCGCGCGCGAATCGGCACCCGCGATGTTGTCTGCTGCCGCAATGATCAGCGGCACATGGCCAGAAAGCGGCGCTTCGAGCGCGCAGCAGCAGGCCGAGGCGGCATCCTCGGCATCGATATAGCCCCACAGGTTCCATTTGCGGCTGGCAGGATCGGACTGGATCGCCCGCACCGCATCATAATCGGCCCCGGCATACACGTTCGAGAACCGTAGCGAGACAATGGCCAGCTCTGGATGCCAGCGGACAAACTGCTCGGCCATCGATTCGCCCAGCATTTTGGCCAGCGCATAAGACCAATTTGGCAGCAGCGGATGCGTTTCATCGATTGGGGCAAATTTCGGTGGCTCAGCGAAGGGCAGGCCCAGCACCGTCTCGCTGGAAGCCCAGACCACGCGGCCAATCCCCAGCCGCGCGGCGGCAGAAAAGACGTTGTAGGTCGACACAGTGTTGACGCGGAACGCTTCTTCATCGGTGGTCGCGCCGGGCTTTGGAATACCAGCCAGATGGAGCACCGCATC
>JBBRXQ010000184.1:0-5338 GCA_038238515.1 Sphingomonadales bacterium
ATGCTCCGCGTGGCACGCACGATCGCCGATCTCGCGGGCGCGGAGCAGATCGGCCGGGTGCACATTGCCGAAGCGCTCAGCTATCGGCGGCTTGCGCCGCGCGCTTAAGGCTGATTGGGCTGGAAGCAGGCCCTCTTCGGCGATCTTTTTCTTCCAAACTAGCGGTGCGAGCTGGTGGACATTGTGGCCCGCCGAATCGACCGCGACCGTTACCGGCATGTCTTCCACAGTGAATTCATAGATCGCCTCCATGCCCAGATCGGCGAATCCGGCGACGCGCGAACCTTTGATAGCGCGTGAAACGAGATAGGCCGCCCCGCCCACCGCCATAAGATAAGCCGACTTGTGCTCCGAGATCGATTGGGTTGCCGCAACACCGCGTTCGGCCTTGCCCACGCTGGCGAGCAGGCCAAGCCCGAGCATCATGTCCATGAACTTGTCCATCCGGGTCGCGGTGGTGGGGCCAGCGGGGCCAACCACTTCATCGCGCACGGGATCGACCGGGCCGACATAATAGATCACGCGGCCTTTGAAATCGACAGGCAGGTCTTCGCCTTTGGCCAGCATGTCTTGAATGCGTTTATGCGCAGCATCGCGGCCAGTGAGCATCTTACCGTTGAGCAGCAGCCGGTCGCCCTGTTGCCAGCTCTGCACTTCCTCTGCGGTCAGCGTATCGAGGTTGACCCGCTTGGCGGCGGCATCAGGCGCCCATTCCACTTGCGGCCATTCGTCCAGTTTAGGCGCTTCGAGGAAACTGGGCCCCGAGCCATCGAGGGTGAAATGGGCATGGCGGGTGGCGGCGCAATTGGGGATCATCGCCACGGGCTTGCCCGCCGCGTGGCACGGCGCATCGTAGATTTTCACATCAAGGATCGTCGATAGCCCGCCAAGCCCCTGCGCGCCGATACCCAGAGCATTGACCGCGTCATAAATTTCGATGCGCATGCGCTCGATGTCGGTCTCTGCCCCGCGCAGTTTCAGTTGCGCCATATCGATCGGTTCCATCAAGGATTGCTTGGCGAGTAGCATGCAATGCTCAGCCGTGCCGCCGATGCCGATGCCCAGCATCCCCGGCGGGCACCAGCCCGCGCCCATCTGCGGCAGCATTTCAAGCACCCAATCGATGATCGAATCGCTCGGGTTCATCATCTTGAATTTTGACTTGTTTTCACTGCCGCCGCCCTTGGCCGCGACATCAATCGACACCGTGTTGCCGCGAACCATTTCAACATGGAGCACACACGGTGTGTTGTCGCGCGTGTTGCGCCGGGTGAAGGCTGGATCGGCCAGGATCGAGCCGCGCAGTTTGTTATCGGGATTGAGGTATGCCCGGCGAACCCCCTCATCGACCACGACTTGCAGCGAGTGCTCGCTTTCAAGCCGACAATCTTGACCCCATTTCACAAAAACATTGACGATGCCTGTGTCTTGGCAGATTGGCCGATGTCCTTCGGCGCACATCCGGCTGTTCGTCAGGATCTGGGCGATGGCATCCTTCGCCGCAGGGCTTTGCTCAGCCTCATACGCCACGCCCAAAGCACGGATATAGTCCATCGGATGAAAATAGCTGATATATTGCAAAGCGTCTGCCACGCTTTCGATCAGATCCGCCTCACGGATTGTTACTATTTCACCCATGACCGCAACTCCTTGAATATCGCGCTTACTTGCCCGCGCCTTGCGAACGCTCTGAACGTCGGAACATTGCCTCTAACGCTTTGCCCCGCTGCATGCAAAGCGCTTGGCTCTGTGCAAGCGATATCCTAAAGGCCGGGAATAGAGAAAACTGCCAGCTAAGAGGCAAACCGATTGCACTGGTGTGTTAGAGGTGTAATACAGCTTGAAGACGATGGATCGGATCACCGTGATTGAAGAGCGTGCACCCGAGATGAGTACCAACGAAGCCGCGATGGACATTGCGCGTCGAGCGATGGTGGACAGCCAACTGCGCGTCAGCGGAGTAACCGATCCGGATATAGTAGCCGCGTTCCTCGCGATCCGGCGAGAAAACTTTGTGCCCCCAGCCCGGCGCAGTGTGGCCTATGCTGATCGCGCGGTGCCGTTGGACAATGGCGCAATGCTGGCACCGGCGCTCGCTTATGGCCAAATGTTGATGGCCGCCGCCCCGGCTAAAGCCGAGCACGTGCTGGTAATCGGGAATCCGGGAACTTATCTTGCAGCGCTCGCGGGCAAGCTCTGTGATCATGTTACGCAGTGCGGCCCAACGGACGATTGGGCGGCGGGCGGACCTTATGCTTTGGTCTTGATCGACGGGGCGATCGAAGACGTACCAGAGACTTTGACAGCGGCGCTGGCTGAGCATGGCCGATTGGCGTCCGGATGGATCGTGCGCGGTGTTTCCCGGCTCGCAACAGGGCGCAAGGTCGCTGGCCAGATTGCACTCACAAGCTTAGGCGAAGCTGATTTTGCGCCGATGCCCGCATTCGCCGCCCGGCGGCAATGGAGCTTTTAATCTTGATGTTGCGCCCTTTTGTATGCCTTCTTTCGCTCGGCGCTGCGCTTGGCGCGCTTTCGATGCCCGCACTGGCCGACGACCTGCGCGGCGCGCTTGTTGCCGCCTATACCGGCAACCCAGACCTCGAGGCCGCGCGCGCCAACCAGCGGGCCACCGATGAAGGCGTGCCGATCGCGCGCGCTTCGGCCCTACCCAGCCTTTCAGGAACGGTTCGGCATACCGAGAACTTGGCGAATGGGCCAAACGCCTTTTTCGCGCCCGCGCGCAGCTTTGCCGCCGATCTTTCGCTCAATGTGCCGATTTATTCAGGCGGCGGGGTCAAAAATTCCTTACGAGCGGCAAAAGTGCGGGTGGAGGCTGGACAGGCCGGGCTGCGCGGGACTGAATCAGGGGTGTTCAGTCAGGTGGTGACCGCTTATATGGATGTGATCACAGCGTCAGCCTCGGTCGGGCTTAACCGCGGCAATGTCCAGGTGCTCGAAGTCAACCTCAAGGCCACCACCGACCGCTTTGAAATCGGCGATGTCACCCGCACCGATGTCGCGCAATCCAACTCTAGGCTCGCGCTCGCCCGCGCCGCATTGCGCAATGCCGAAGCATCGCTCGTCTCCGCCCGGGAAGCCTATATCCGGGTCGTGGGCAAACCGCCGCAAGATCTTACTCCTCCGCCACCCTTGGCGGATCTTCCAGTCAGCCCCGAAGAAGCGGTACAGACAGCGCTGGACAGCAATCCCGATCTGATCGCCGCACAACAACGGGCCAAGGCTGCAGGATTTGACACGAAGGCCTCAGGCTCGGGCCGCCTTCCCAGAGTATCGCTATTCTCGACCGGCGATTATTCCAACTTCTATAATTCGCTTGGTCGCGGATTGTTGGGCGGTAACTTCAGCCAGTCGCAGGCCACCGCGCAAGCTGGGGTGAGCGCCACCATACCGCTGTTTCAAGCTGGCTTGCCCGCTGCGCAGCGCCGCCAAGCGCAGGCGGCAGAAAGTGCAGCGCTCGATCAAGTGATCTCCGCCGAACGCCAAGTCATTGCCTCGGTGCGTTCGGCCTATACCCAGTGGCGCGCCGCCAACGACGCGATCGCGCTCAATCAGACTGCCGTCGATGCTGCGGCGCTGAGCCTCGAAGGCGTGCGGGCGGAAAATACCGTCGGCAATCGCACCATTCTCAATATACTCGATGCCGAGCAGGAGCTGCTGCAGGCGCAAGGCGGGCTGATAAATGCGCGGCGTAATTCCTATGTCACGGCCTTCAATCTGCTCGCCGCGATGGGCAAGGCGCAGGCGCGCGATCTGGGGTTTGATAACGCGATGCTATATGATCCGCAGGTCAATTATGAGCGCGTGCGCGGCAAGATTTGGGATTGGTCGTTTGGTCAGGTGCAATTGCCCAAGGCCACACGCACCGTTGACACACCGGCGCAAGATGCGGCAATTGCTGCGACTGTTGCCCCGTAAACATCACGGGTTGAGGCTAACGAACTATTTCGGGGGAATGAGCGGCGATGCGCCAGAATAGTGAGCCCTCGGTCGAGGAAATCCTTGAGTCGATTAAGAAGGTGATCGCGCGCGACACCCGGGCAGATGCCGCGCATCGTGCACGCAAAGAATCTGAGGCTACAACAACGCTTTACGCCGCTCCAAGACGCGGCGCTGGTGTGCTCGATCTGGCTGAAGTCGCGACTCAAGTTCTGGCCAACGAACGTGGCCCTGTGCGCGATGACGGCCTCGTTCACGATACCAGCGAGTTTGACGCCGAAGACGACGCCCCGCTGCTAGCGCAGGAGACGTCAAATTCCATGCGCGATTCTTTAGCAACGCTTGCAATGATGGCGCAGCCGGGTGCAGCGCCGCAGATTGTGCGGTCGGGAGAAACCTCGCTCGAAGGCATGGTCCGCGACATGCTGCGCCCCATGCTGGCCAATTGGCTAGACACAAACCTGCCCCCAATGGTTGAAAAGCTCGTCTCGGCCGAAATTGCGCGGATAGTGGGGAAACGGAGCTGAGTTTCTCCAGCGCTGCACACTGGCAATTTCCCGACGGTAGCGAGGCCTAACCAATGGCAAAACCCGACGCTGCGCTGCTAGACCATTCTCGCTATTCATTTGTCCATGAGATCAGCACCCGCTTTGCCGACCTTGATCCCAATGGTCATATCAACAACGTGGCGATGGCTGCTGTGTTTGAAGATAGCCGGGTGCGGTTTCTTCATGGCGCCGGCCTTCGCGAAGCATTGGGAACGCTGCGCTTCATGGTTGCCAGCGTCTCGATCGATTACCTGGCGCAGGCGCACTTCCCGCACCCAATGATCTGTCACACCGCCGCGCTTGCGATGGGAACCTCAAGCTGGGCCGTGCAGCAGTTGGTGCTCCAGTCTGGTTCCCCTGTCGCAACTGCACGGAGCACGATCGTGTGCACCGATGGACATCGGCCAGTTGCGCTCACCGAAACGCTGCGCGCCATGCTCAAACCGTTGCTCATGCAATGAGCGGCCCTGCTAGGGCACCGATAGCGGAAGCAGAGAACGCGCTGATGCTGCTGGGCGGCTTTGCCACGCAGCGGCATATTATGCTGTGCGTCGATCCCGACAAAGACAAGTGTTGCCCGCGCGAAGCAGGGCAAGAAGCGTGGCTCTTTCTAAAGCGCCGCTTGGGCGAGCTGAAGCTGGGCGGTGCACAGGGCGTGCTGCGCACTAAGGCTGGCTGCCTCCGTGTGTGCCTGGCTGGCCCAGTGGCGGTAGTCTATCCCGAAGGCGTCTGGTATCACTCTTGCTCTCCGCCGGTGCTGGAGCGGATATTGCAAGAGCACATTATTGGCGGCGTGCCGGTTGAGGATTTTCGGCTTAAGCCCCCGGCTTAAA
>JBBRXQ010000185.1:0-5275 GCA_038238515.1 Sphingomonadales bacterium
ATCGGCGAAACCATCGATCCAGATCGTCAGGTGGTCGGCGTTTGCCGCCGCCACTAGTTCAAGCGTTTCAGTCGTCGCTTCCATGCGCGCAGCGCTCGACCCGCGGATTACAGTTGGTGCCGCGCCGTGATCATCGTCGCCATGTGCGCCAGCCATCGAAGCACTGACCGCTATCGAAGCACTGGCCGCTAAGGCAAACGCCCTGAACAATTTGACCATCATTCTGTTCACGGCAACACACCCATCGCTTGATTATATGCCGAAATTGCGGCGGCGTTTGCGATCTGGGCGGTTGCGAAATCGCGCTCCGCCTCTGACAGAGATTGCCGCGCACGCAGCGTCTCAATAAGACCGATCTCACCCTCGCGTTGGCCCTTTTCGGTCAATTGAAATGACTGTGCCAAGGCCGTCCGGCGTGCGTCGGCGCTTTGAAGGGCGCTGCGCGCAAGCTCCACACGCCGCCGCGCGGCCACTTGTTCGGCAATAAGCCGAGCGCGCAATCGTGCGGATTCGGCATTCGCCGTCAGCGCTTGCGAACGAGCGGCAGCTGCATCGGCCACCCCAATCTGGTTTTGACCAAGCGGAACCCGAATACCCACCAGCAGCGCAGTGGCTGAGCCTTGGTTCAGGCCAATCTGCTCGCGCCGCGCACCGACCTGCGCTTCAAGGCGGCCGCGCGCTTCGTAATCCAGTGCCCGTGCCCGCGCGTCCGCCGCCGTGGCGCGCGCAATCGCAGCGCGCAACGCGGGATTCGCCTCAATATCGCTGGCAGTAGCCAAGATTTCAGGCGGCATGTCGGCGGGCGGCGGGCCTGACATCGCCATAAATACCGCCTCCGCGCGGGCCAGCTCAGACTCTGCCTGACCGAGCCGTATCTCGGCTGCCGACGCGTCACCCTGCGCCAGTAGGAGATCGCGCTGCGATTGCTCGCCCGCATCGACGAGACGAGAGACCTGTTTGGCCGTGATCTCTGCGATCGCGAGTTGATTGCGATTCAAAGAGACCATCGCACGTGCGCTGGCAAGTGCCCACCATGCCGCGCGCACCTCGCCCGCGATCCTGAGGCCAGCTGCATCAAATCCCGCGTCGGCCGCCGCGCTCGTGCCGTCAGCCCAAGCGCGGACGGCACTACGTTCCCCCGGCCAACGCAACCCGACCGACACTGAGCCCTCTTGTTCGATCAAACCGCTGCTGCGGGTCAGCACATCGGCCGCAGCCACCGGGGGGCCGCTAAACGGTCCGCGCCCGGCTCGATTCAGGGCGCTTGCCTGATCCCTGAGAGCCGGCAAGCTGGCTGCTTCGGGCGAAAGGCGCACCGCGATCTCCACTGCTTCGTGAAGATTTTGTGCGGTGGATTGGGATGCGGTGGATTGGGATGGGGTAGTCTGGGCTTGGCACGCCGAGCCAGTTGCGATCGCCGCACCGGCAAGCGCCAGCTGAATCGCCAAACTCGATTGCCACCCAAAACCTATTCGCACACAATGCTCTCTCGCCGTTCAATGGGTATACGCAGCGGACGCGTTATTCCCTCAAAATTCTTGCTGAGGGTGATCGTAGCCGAAATCGTCTTCTAGAAATGAGGGACCGGCGCCAACGCTGCGTATTGCATGTGAGTCCCCAAGCAAGGAGTTTCACAATGTCCAAGTTGACATCCGCGCTATTAGTGTCAGCCTTCGCCGCAGTGCTTTCTGCCGGTTCGGCGCAGGCGCATTCGGCGTTGATCGCATCAACGCCAGCCGCGCATGCGACAGTTGCCGCGCCGTCTGCGATTGAGCTTCACTACAACGAAAAGCTGAAGTCAAAATCGCGTGTCGAGCTTTTCATGACCGGCGCTCCCGGAAAACTGGTTGGAAATCCGGCGCAAATCGGTGTTTCGGTGTCGGTTGGCGGCAACGGCAAGACACTGGTCGCCAAGCCGCAAAAGCCGCTAGCCAAGGGTAGTTATCTGATCGCCTGGCATGTCATTGCCGCAGATGGCGATAGAACCGATGGAACAGTCCGTTTTGCGGTACGCTAGCGACCGAAGTAAACGTTACCGTATGTCAGGACGTGACGTAACCTCCAACCTTCACCGCTGGTGTGATTATCAGACAGGCGATAAAACGTGCGGCGCATTGCGCGCTTTTCTGCGCAAGGGCCAAGTTATGATCGAGCGCACCGTCACCGACAAACATGGGCGAACCTTGGCGCGGTTGTCAGTCACTTCGCGAAACACGGGAGAACACTGGGTTGGCATGGTGCTGGCGAGGCGATGGCGATAGGGCCGCAGCGCCCGCTCCTAAATAAATCTCACCAAGGCTGTGCCTGCAAGCCCGATGTGCAGGAGCGTGAGGAATACCGATCCTGCATGTAGCTGATTAAATCGTGCCTTTGAGCCGCTATCTGTTGCGCGATTGATGGCGGGCATCAGCACTTGGCGCGCTGGCAGAGTGGTCAGTGCGATAAATGCCAACAAGCTGGCCGAGAGAGTGTCGCGCGACCATATTAGCCCCGACGCAAGCAAGGCAGTCACGATGACAAACAAATAAAAATGAGGGAATGCCTGACGAATTGCTCGCCTCGCAATGTCCGCCGGCAAAGCCGAAAATAGGAAGGCTGCAAAGCCAAACGAGAACAGCATCATCCCGCCAAACAACAGCGAAGTGACCAGCAAAGCAATCGTCGTGAGCATTCGGTATCTGGCCTCTTTTGACGGACGGGGTGCTAACAAGGTAGGTGGCTAATGCCCCGCTAGCGTAGGATCAAGACATGACCCACGCGCCAGAAAACTGCCACTGTGTTGGCACCAATGGGTTTGCCCTGTTCGGGCAAGTCAGGATCAAGCGTACCGGAACTGAGAAATATATAAGGACTTTGGCGCGCGTTGACGTCACCGGCAAGTCGCGGGAGCGTATCTTAATGGTTTAGGGCTGGGGCGTTTACGCATTTCGCCACGCATTCCGAGCCGGCGCGAGGGCTATGACGCCTAAAAACGCCGATATCGACTCTGATCATTCTCACAAGGGGCAACGTCAGCAACCGCCTCGGCCGACCTGCGACCCGGCCCCCCCGCGTCTGCGTAGATTCCGAGGCTGAGCAAATCGCCGGAAAGCGTCCACTTAACAATTGCGACCCCGACTAGGGCGTCCGGACGGAAACTCAGCCCCAGATGCCCGTTTGGACGCCCGCTCTTTGGAAAAGGTACGTCATGTTTAGATTTGCATTAGGAATCGTTTCGGCAGGATTGCTGGCGGGTTGCGTCGCCGACGTCCAAGATCGCGGCTATCGCAACGACTGGTCGCGCTACGACTATGATAGGCCAGATCCCAGCTACAGTAACTACTATGCCGATCGCTATCACCGCGACGATCCGCGCCGGTATCGCGAACGCCAGCTGAGGCGTGACGAGCGTATCTATCGCGGCGAGAACGGACGCTATTATTGCCGCCGCTCCGATGGGACAACTGGGCTGATTGTCGGCGCGGTTGCTGGCGGCGCGCTTGGCAATGTCATTGCGCCGGGCGGTTCGGAATTGGTGGGCACGATCCTTGGCGCGATCGGTGGCGGCTTAGCTGGCCGTGCGATCGACCGTGGCCGCGAGGTCCGTTGCCGATAGGTGTAACAGCCCCACCAGCACGATGAGGAGGAGGATCAATGCTTTGCGAAGTCCTCGCGATCCTCGTGCTGCTCTGGCTGGCCGGGTCGGCCAACCTTTGTCATGCGGGGCGGGTTGATCCACCTTTTGCTGATCATCGCGCTATTCGTTTTCCTCGTGGAATTTATGACCGAAAATACTGCGTGATGCGGTTGACAACAAAGTTTCAGCTCAACCTTGAAACAAGGGATTCAACATGATGCCGCTCGTAAGTATAGTCATCACTCTCATCGTTGTTGGCGTTGTTCTGTACCTGATCAACAATTATCTGCCGATGGATGGAAAGATCAAAAGCATTGTCAATGTGATTGTCGTGATTGCGGTCATCCTTTGGCTTCTACGTTCCTTCGGATTGCTAGCTTAAGCTGAAATCACTGAATGCAGAGCTGTTCTGCGACGATCCAAGGAGATTTCTCATGGGTGAATTCACCGACAAGGCCAAGGGAGCTGCCAATGTAGCCGTCGGCAAGGCCAAAGCCGCTGCAGGCCGCGCGACCGATGATCCCGCACTGGTGGTCAAGGGCTTGGTGCAGCAAGCCAAGGGCAAGGCCCAAAATCTCGCTGGCACAGTCAAGGGCGCGCTTGGCGACAAGATCTAAGCCACCTCTCTATCCCCGCCGCACCCCGGCGGAAAAACCAAGGTACAACCTAATGTCCAATTCCCCCGCCAATACCCTCACCGGACACTTCCAGGATAGCGTCGGTACCGCCGCAGATGCCTTGAAGGCGGCCGCAACCGGCACCCATGAATTCACCGAAGAAGCCAGCGCGGTGCTTGCCACTGCGACCACCGAAATCACGAAGCTGGCCGAAAGCCTGCGCGCTCATGCAGTCGATGGAGCCAAGGACGCTGCGCGCTATGCCAAGCACGAAGTCGAAGCCCATCCGCTTGCATCGCTCGCGGCGGCGCTGACCGCGGTCGTTGCGGTGATGGGAATGGTGGCGGTCAATCGCAAGAACAAGCACGCCAGTTCATAAGGCACGCATGTATACGATCCGCGAATGCCATGCCTGGATCAAGCAGGGCCATGACGAGAACCGCGACCTGAAGCATTCGATGACATGACGATCCTGCCATGTGCCCGGTGACGGCTTACCCGGCACCGGGCGCAACGGCACAGATGGCTTATTGCTGCGCCCGTGAAACTGGCACTAGCGGGCGCAGCAATAGGTTTGTCGCACCCTTCACGTTGATGCCGAAGGCAAAATCACATGACACGCCTGAAATTGGCATTCTTAGCGGTTGCCGCGCTGGTCATCATGGTGGCGCTAAACTGGCTGGTGGAAAAGGCCCCGAAATGGCTTTTCAAAGCCTTGTATCGGGAGATGCGCGTAAATGGGCTGCCTATCATGCGGTTTCACCGTGAACTCTTCGAGATGCGTTAAAGGCATGGACCCTGGCATGATCCTATCCGCATCAATCGGTATTTCCCGAGAAAGTCGTTGTGCTTTCCGCCATCCCACACATGTCAGCGGCATGATGGAGGCTGCGTTGCGCCACTCGTTGCATTCTCTTCTTCAAGCGACAGCTATATGAAGTCTTCCGCGACGATAGCTGACGATCAGATCGCTGGACGGTCGCATGCGCCAGAGTTGAAGGCAAGCGTCATAGCGCCGTTACCGGCTACCCCCCCGCCTGCC
>JBBRXQ010000186.1:0-5260 GCA_038238515.1 Sphingomonadales bacterium
GGGCGCGCTGTGGCTGCGGCGCGATATCCGCTGGCGGCGTTATAGGCGAGGAATTGATCAAGGTCGGCGTGGCGCACGCGGCCCGCCTCGGAGGGGCGAACTTGCGCGAGATCGATGCCAAGATCGGCGGCGCGCTGTCGCACGGCGGGGCTGGCGAGGACTTTGGAGGATGCTGGGGTTGGAGCTGCGAATGGCTCAGGATGAGCGGGGGTTGCGGCTGATCCTTCGACAGGCTCAGGATGAGCGGGGGTTGGTGAGGGGTTCACTTGGGCGGTGAGTGGCTCTTCGGGTGCTATGGTTTTGGCCTGTTTCTGCGGTGAGGCAGCACCCGCAACATCCGCTCGTCCTGAGCTTGTCGAAGGACCAGCCCCAGCCTCAGCATCAGCCTCAGCCTCAGCCTCAGCCTCAGCCTCAGCCTCACCATCCGTCTCAATCACCACCAGTGCCGAGCCGATCGCCACCACATCACCAACCTCGCCCGCCACCGCGATCACGGTGCCCGATACGGGGCTTTCCATTTCGACCGTGGCCTTATCGGTCATCATATCGGCAACGCGCGCGTCTTCTTCGATGCGCTCACCGACGCGGACATGCCACGCGACGATTTCGGCCTCGGCAATGCCTTCGCCAATATCGGGCAGGCGGAATGTGAAAGTAGCCAAGGTTTAGCCTTTCATCAGCCGGTCAACAGCCTCACCAATGCGGACAGGACCCGGAAAATATGCCCATTCGAGGCTGTGCGGATAAGGGGTGTCAAACCCGGTGACGCGCTCAATCGGGGCTTCGAGATGATAGAAACAGCGCTCTTGCACGAGCGCCGCCAATTCAGCGCCAAAGCCGGAGGTGCGCGTTGCTTCGTGCACGATCATACATTTGCCGGTTTTCTGCACAGACTTTTCCACAGCCTCAATATCCAGCGGCACCAGCGTGCGCAGATCGATGATCTCGGCGTCCACGCCCTTTTCAGCGAGCACCGCCGTAACGACATGAACCATCGTGCCGTAAGCCAGCACGGTCATCGCCTCGCCCGCGCGCACGGTGCGCGCTTTGCCCAGCGGGATTTTGTAATAGCCCTCGGGCACGGCGCTGTCCGCATGCTTGGCCCATGGTTCGACCGGGCGATCATAGAAGCCATTGAACGGGCCGTTGTAGATGCGCTTAGGCTCGAAAAAGATTACCGGATCGTTGTCTTCAATCGCGGCGATGAGCAGGCCTTTGGCATCATAAGGTGTGGCGGGGACCACGGTTTTGAGGCCCGCGACATGGGTGAACAGCGCCTCGGGGCTTTGGCTATGCGTTTGCCCGCCAAAGATGCCGCCGCCAAATGGCGTGCGCACCGTCATCGGCGCGGTGAATTCGCCTGCCGAGCGATAGCGCAGCCGCGCCGCTTCGGAAACGAGCTGATCGAGGCCGGGATAGATATAATCGGCAAATTGGATTTCGGGGACCGGGCGCAGGCCATAAGCCCCCATCCCCACCGCCACGCCGATGATCCCGCATTCGCTGATCGGGGTATCAAACACGCGCGTTTTACCATGCTTTTTCTGGAGGCCAGCGGTGGCGCGAAACACCCCGCCGAAATAGCCGACATCTTCCCCCATCACGACCACATTGGGATCGCGCTCCATCATCACATCGAGCGCCTCGTTAATCGCTTCGATCATGTTGAGGCGGCGGAGTGGCGCTTCGCTCATGGCGCGGTTCCATCGTCTGACCAATCGGGCCATCTGATCTTGCGCTCGCGGATGGCTTGCGCGCTTTGTTCCTTGAGGTGCCACGGCAGCTCTTCAAACACATCTTCGAATAGCGTGCGAAACGGATGATGCAGCCCATGGCCGAGTACGCCGTTTTTCTCCGCCTCGCGCGCCGCCGCTTTCACTTCATCGGCCAGTTCGCGGTCCATCGCTTCGTGCGCTTTCAGCGACCATTCGCCCAGCGCGATCAGATGCTGCTGCAGCCGCGCGACCGGATCACCCAGCGGCCATTCGCTGCGTTCTTGCACCGAGCGATATTGGCCGGGATCGTCTGAGGTGGAGTGCCCCTCTGCCCGGTAGGTGAAATGTTCGATCAACGTGGGCCCGGCATTGGCGCGCGCGCGGTTTGCCGCCCAGCGTGTAGCCGCATAAACCGCGAGCGCATCGTTGCCATCCACACGGATGCCCGCGATGCCATAGCCGATGGCGCGCGCGGCAAATGTGGTGCGCTCGGCCCCGGCAAAGCCCGAAAAACTGGAGATGGCCCACTGGTTGTTGACCAGATTGAACACCACCGGTGCATTATAAACCGCAGCAAAAGTGAGCGCGGAATGAAAATCGCCCTCTGCGCTAGATCCCTCGCCCAGCCATGCGGCGGCGATGCGCGTGTCGCCCTTGATCGCGCTGGCCATCGCCCAGCCAACGGCCTGGGGATATTGCGTGGCAAGATTGCCCGAGATCGAGAAAAACGAAGCCTCGCGCGCCGAATACATGATCGGCAACTGGCGGCCCTTCAGCTTATCCGCGCGGTTCGAATAGATCTGGTTGATCATCTCCACCATCGGATAGCCGCGCGCGAGCAGGATGCCCTGCTGCCGGTAGCTGGGAAAGACCATGTCATCATCGGCCAGCGCCATCGCGGGCGCAATCGAGGTGGCCTCCTCGCCGGTGCATTTCATGTAAAAGCTGGTTTTGCCCTGACGCTGGCTGCGATACATGCGGTCGTCGAACGCGCGGGTGAGCGCCATTGTGCGCAGCATGCGGCGCAATATATCGGCATTGAGCCGGGGGTTCCACGGCCCTAACGCCCGATGATCCTCATCCAGCACGCGCACCAGATCAAGGCACAGTGGGTGGGTTTCAGAAGCCGCGCACGTTTCGTCAGGCCGGGGCTGCGCGCCTGCTGGGGGGATTGCCAAATCGCTGTAATCCACCGGATCGCCTGGCCGATATTTGGGCTCGGGCACATGCAGCGACAGCGGCGGAAGGTTGGTGCGCCCGGAATCCGTCACTGATCAAAGGCCTGCATTTTAGCGCGATCCCCAATCTGAGCCGCACCCGCGAGTGGCGGAGATGGCAGACAGATAATTATGCGTGAGCGTAATTATATTACGCGACCACACCTAAGTCAATCTATGCGGATTAAACCGCCACAGGTGCCGAAATCGGGGCTTGAGGCGCATATCCTTGTACCTCAAAATCCTCAATCCGGTAGTCAAAAATGCTGGCCGGGCGGCGATTGATCGTCAGCACGGGAGCGCCATCGGGGCTCCGCGCAAGCTGCTCTTCCACCAGAGCGGAATGATTTTGATAGAGGTGCACATCGCCGCCCATCCAAACCAGCTCGCCGAGCTCAAGATCGCATTGCTGCGCGAGCATGCGCAAAAACAGCGCCCCGCCCCAAAGATTAAATGGCAAGCCAAGCGCAACATCGCAGCTGCGCTGATAGAGCAACCCCGAAAGGCGGCCATCCGCGACATGAAACTGATAGGTTTTATGACACGGCGGCAGCGCCATCGCGCCAAGCTCAGCCACATTCCAGCCTTCAACGATATGGCGGCGGCTGCCGGGATTGCCGCGCACGCTGGCGACCAGCTCGGCCACTTGATTAACGCCTTGCGCGCGCTGGCGAAACAGTCCTTCTCCAGCTGGCTCATATACCGGCCAATCGGTCCACTGCTTGCCATAGACTGGCCCGAGATCGCCCCATTCTAAGGCGAAGGCCTCATCCGCCACGATCCGCGCGGAAAAATCAGCGCGGCTAATAGGATCGCCGGTCTCGCGCACATAGCGTTCAAGCGGCCAATCGGTCCAAATTTCAACCCCTTGCGCACACAGCGAGCGAATGTTCGTGCCGCCAGTGAGGAACCAGAGAAATTCGCGTGTCGCGGTTTTCCAGTAGACGCGCTTGGTGGTGAGCAGCGGCATGTGCCCTCCGCCCAGATCAAACCTCAGCTGCGCGCCAAATACAGAGCGCGTGCCGATCCCCGTGCGGTCGATCCGCTGATCGCCCTCATCCCAAATCCGGCGCATCAGATCGAGATATTGCTGCTCGAAATGCGGCGGTGCCGCGCTGGAGACAGAGTCGGTGGATCGGGCGGTGGTGGCCATGTGAACCTTGTAGAGCGGCTTGAGCTGAGGCGAAAGACCTTGGCGGCTGCTTCAACATGCCAAATATGGCGTAACCCGATTTGGTTTACGCATTTTGACTGAGAGAAATGCTTATACTTCAGACACATGATTTGGGTAGAAACAGATATGGCCCATTTATCTTGTTGTTCTAAACCACCAAACCATATCTCGACAGCGCTTCATTCAGCCATGCTCGTCGCGACGCTAACTTTGGCTATGGCCTGGCCGCGCTCTGGCCAAGCAGCGTTGCTTTTACCGCTGCGGCAATCTTCGCCCGCCGAAGCATTGGGATGGCTAAAAGCGCACAACGCAGCAATTCTCGGGCCGGCAAGCGGCGGCCGCGGAATGGTAATCCGGCTTACGCAAGACGACACCCCGTTCGCTGCGCTGACGCGCGGATGGCTGCTGATCGCCGTTCCCGAAGTGATTTGTACCCCCAATACTCAAACCTGAATCAGGACCTGAAACCCATGGACGATCTCGCTAAACTGCGCCAAACAGGCATGTTCGCGCTGATGCTGATTAGCTGGCTAGCCTCCGCCATTCTGTTGGTATGGGCGATCATCGTGGCAACCACCGTTACGCCAGCGATATTAGCAGCGATCATCAGCGGGATGCAGACTTACCTACAACGTGCCGGGCGAACAGACCTTGCATCGCGCTTGTTAGTGGGAGTGACATGCGCGCTCTATCCAGCGCTGTTTCTGATGCAAGCCGCAGGCTCAGCATGGATCATCGATTTCCATATGCTGTTTTTCGCGATGATTGCGATGACCGCGCTGATGGCCGATTGGCGGCCTGTTGTCGCGGCTGCGGCGGTCACCGCGGTCCATCACCTTGGCACCAATTTTCTCGCGCCAAGCCTGGTATTTGCCAATGGCCCAGACCTTGCCCGTGTTGTGCTTCATGCAGTTATTGTTGTCGTCGAAACGGGTGCGCTGGTGTTTTTGGCCAGGGGTCTTGAACAAATGGTGCTTGGCCAAGCGCTTGCCCGCAATATGCAGAGGGAGGCCGAGGCCGCGTCTGATGCAGAACGCCAGCAAGTCGCGGCTGCACAACATTTCGTTATCACCGCTCTTGATAGCAGGCTCCAAGAACTGGCCGAAGGCGATTTGGCCTCGCGGCTCACGGCACGGTTTCCCTCAAGTTATGAA
>JBBRXQ010000187.1:0-5256 GCA_038238515.1 Sphingomonadales bacterium
CGCTGATCTGGCGCAGTTTGAAGGCGCGATTAACGAGCTGATTGCATCGGGCGCATCGGGCAGCGTGCTGCCGCCCTCGATTGAAAAGTATCTCGACCTGCTCGTCGCTGATGCCGACGCGCGTCCCGATGCCAATGCCGGCGAGCGCTTTTTCCGCGCGATTCAGGCGGTTGGCGAACCCGCAGTTTCGCGCCAGTTTACCCAGTTGCAATCGATCGTGACGGCGGATCAATCGCTTGCCGCCCGCGTGCAAGATCGGTCCGAGCTTGAGCGTGAGATTACCCAGCTGCGCTTCCAGATTGCCGAGGGGCCCGTAGACAAGCCCGATGTGGCCAAAGCGCTTGATGTAAGGCGCGGCGCGGCCGAGGCACAACTGGTGGCCATCGACGCCGAGCTGCAAGGCAGCAACGCATTTCGCGCGGTCGATGATCGGCCCGCGACAATCGCTGAGGTGCGCGAAGCTTTGCGGCCGGGCGAGGCATTTTTCAAGGTAACCCAGATCCGGAACTATGCCTTTGGCATCCTTATCGATGGCAACGGTTATCGGATCTGGCGCGTGGCGCGGCCGCTCGTTGAAGTGGCTCCGTTGGCCGCCGCAGTGCGCGCTTCGATCGATGGCGGCGGCGGAAAACTGCCGGTGTTCTCAGTAGCGGGGGCCTATGCGCTGTTTCAGCTTGCAGCAGGCCCGGTTGCCGAGCGGTTGCTGGCTGCAAAGTCGGTGGTGGTCGATCCATCGGGACCATTTGAAAAGCTGCCGTTGGGCGTGCTCGTGACAGATCGCGAAAGCGTGACGGCTTTCGCGGCAAGCCGGGCCGCGCGGCCTGATGATTACAGCCAAGTCAATTTCCTCGCCCGCCGCGTGGCGCTGTCTTCAGCCTTGTCGCCGCGCTCGTTCCTGGTGGCGCGGAAGCTTCCAGCGTCGACTGCGCCGCAGCCATTTATCGGCTTTGCAGAACATATGCCGATGCCGCTGAGCGGCGAATTTGGGGGCCAGATGATCAGCGTGGGTACCAATTGCGTGGTCGAACGACGCGCGATCGCGGCCTTGTCCAACGAACTAAAGCCGATCGATGCAAGCGAACTCACGCGCGCAAGCAACGCATTAGGGCTGACGAACGCGCCATCGATGATTGGCGCAGCGTTTAGCGACACCGCTGTCGAAGCGCGCACCGATCTCAATCAGTTTCAGGTGCTGCATTTCGCCACGCACGGGCTGACCGAGGGGCAATGGGGTTGCCGCCAATCACCGCCTGCGCTGGTGACCAGCGCAGGCGACGAAAGATCAGATGGCATCCTGAGCTTTGCCGAGATCGCGCGGCTGCGGCTCGATGCCAATCTGGTAGTGCTTTCGGCTTGCGATACCGCCAGCGGCGTGAGCAGCGCCGAAGCGCGCGCGGCGGGGCAAGAGGAATCGGGCGCGACGCTCGAAGGGCTGGTACGCGCGTTTCTCGCCGCCAATACCCGCGCGGTGCTCACTACATACTGGCCGATATCGGACGAAGGCGAGAGCGAGGCGCTGATCGAAGGCTTTTACCGCGCTGGCCGCAACGCCGACATCGCCACCGCGCTGCGCACCGCGCAAACCGGACTGATCACCCAACCCGCGTTCTCGCACCCGATCTTCTGGGGCGCATTTTTTGTGGTGGGCGATGCGAGTAAGACTATGCTGAGCGGGGCTGGGGCAAGGGTGGCAATGGCATCGCCGACGCCAAGTTTGGCCGCTCTGGCCCAGTGACGCGATCCGATAGGACATGACGGTCGAAATATCCCCTTCGACGCTTGGCGCTTTTGAAGCTGCCGAACGCGAGAGATTTATCGAAGAAATTGCGCGTCTGCTTGAAGACGAAATGCCAAACGAGGCGCGGGGACTGGGCGCTGCGGGAACCCGCGCGCTCGTAAACCGGATGGTACAAAGAGCGGACGCCTGGCGGATTGAAGACTCCGAGGCGATTGGTCAATTGTGCGGGCTTGCTTTGGGCTTTGGCGAGGCTGTTTTTGATCAACCAGAGGTAACCGACTATTTGTCGGCGCACGAAGGGGATAGACCAGAACGGGTTGCTGCGTTGATTAAGCAAATCGAAGCACTGCCTGATGATTAGAAGTGTGCAATGCTGCCAGCATTAGTCGCGGCCGGAGCCGCGCTTCTTCGCGGAGCGCTTGCAGTGGCCAAAAACCCTGCGGCGCGAAGGCTCGCTGTGGTAGCTGCTAAACGGGTAGCGGCATCAGCGCGTGCAGTTGGGACAAAGGCAAAGCAGCTTACAAAGCAAGTTGTTCAGAAATGTCGCCAAATAGCTAACCGCAATGTCAAAAATATTCCGGCTGGTTTAAGAAAACCGCAAGTGTCAGATAAAATTCTTCAGAGTAAACTAGACAAACTCTATCGCCCAGGTGCGAAGACTGGAAGTGGAAGTACTGCCGACGCTGTGAGACTCGAGCGTCTGACAGGAAAACCGGTCGGTGGCAAATGGCACACTCAAAAGGCACAAGATTCTATCAACGAGCTGAGTCGGTGGATCAGAAAAAACCCACAAGCGAGTCCGGCTGACCGGACAGCAGCTCAATCAGTGATCGACGATATGGCTAACGCATTGCGAGGGAACTAATGAACCGCATCACTCAAAATTTTGTCGACGAATTAGTAGCGATCGTCCCCGCTATCGAAACAGAAATTAATCGAGTTTTGGCGGAGTGGTCACCAGAGCCCTTGCCCGTTACCACCATGTTTGAGACGATGGCAGACGTTTTGGCGGACAAAATTTGTGTGTTTGATAATGCTCTAAAGACACGCGTTTTCGATTTAATTGAGTATGGTTTGAGTTCTGGCGACGATGAGTTAGAAACGGCAGTGGCCACGGGTTTGATTGAAGGTCTGGTTGGCTGC
Source organism: Sphingomonadales bacterium (assembly GCA_038238515.1). Classification (GTDB taxonomy): domain Bacteria; phylum Pseudomonadota; class Alphaproteobacteria; order Sphingomonadales; family Sphingomonadaceae; genus Novosphingobium. Next base: position 2,882 of record JBBRXQ010000187.1, read on the forward strand.
ACAGGTGGAGTCGGTAAAAACTGGGAAATGATCCAGGCACTTCTTGGCGAAAAATCCCGTCAGCACGCCGATGCTTGGATGGGTGGCTAAATGGGATTTCCCGCAGCCCGAATCGGCGACATGCACGTTTGCCCTATGGTAACCGGGGTCGTGCCGCATGTTGGCGGTCCGATCTTGCCACCGTGCGCGCCGACGGTTTTGACCGGCATGATGCCTCAGGCGCGGGTTGGGGATATGCTGACGTGTGTAGGTCCGCCCGATGTGATTGTCGTGGGCGCGGCGACGGTGATCGTCGTGGGCATGCCAGCCGCGCGGATGTTGGATACCACAGCGCATGGGGGGAAAATTATCCTTGGCATGTTTACTGTGTTGATCGGCGGCGCATCGGGCGGCGGCGGGGGCGGGGGCGGGGGTGGCGGCGGCATGTTGATGGCCAAAGCTGGCCCAGGCGGAGAAGCGAACAATTTTGCGGTACAGGCCAAAGCGATGGTTGCGGCGGCAAAAGACGGCACGCCATTCTGTGAAATGTGCAACAAGTCTTGATCGCCCCAGAATGAGTGGCCCACAATGACCACAACCGCATGAGCAGTGCCGGGCATGGCGCGTGGTTCGCGATCATCGACGGGGCGCAAGATCCGCGCCTTGTTGGCTTGGTGCAATCGTGCAAAGAATATGATTGCCTCTATGGTGGCAAGCTTGAACCGCAACTCGCCGCTGCATCGCCTTGGCTGGTGCGGATCGATCCAGCCGATGCGCTGCTGCCGACATGGCAGGCGCACGGGCGCGGGCTCAACTGGGGCATTATGATCGAATCGGCGGTTGATCTGCCGGCATTGCGCTCGCGGCTGCGGCGATTTACGCAGGCCAAGCTGCCCGATGGCATGGTGGCGCTGTTTCGGTTTTATGATCCGCGCGTGTTCAATACTTATATCCGCGCCGCCTTGCCCGAAGAGCGTGAGCCGTGGTTCGAAGGCGGAATTCTGCAATATGGCGCAGAGGCACCGGGGGGCGCGACCATGCATCAGTATCGGCTGAGCCGGGGACAGTTAATGGACGGGAACGATGTCGTTGGCTGAGCGGCCCGCCAGCAGCGCAAACCCGGCGCGCAAACAATTTATGCTGCGCGATGGTTTATGCCTCGGCGGCGCAATTGGGGTGGCGATTGCCGCCATTCTGCTTGGGCCGCAGGTGGCCGCCATGCTGCCGATCGAGTCGCCGATCGCTCTCAATGCGGTGTTTTATGGCGCGATATTTGGGCCGATGGCGATCATGGCGTTGGCTGGAGGATGGTTGACGCGATTGCTGCCTAGCGCGGGATCGCAGCCGCCGCGCTGGGCGATGATCAGCTTTGCTGGCGGCGCAGCAGGGTTGATTGTGGCGGCATTGTATACCTGGCTGGCAGGATCGGCGGTTGCGGGCGAAGCCGTATCGCTTCAGCCCGGCGCATTCGTTGCGGGCATCCTGATCATTATGGGCCAAGTCGCGGCCGAAGAGCTGTTTTTCCGGGGCTGGATGCAGCCGCTGGTGGGACGATATGCGGGGCCGTTCGTGGCGCTCGCAATAGTCGCGATCGTTTTTGCGGGATTTCACGTCATTGGCGGCGCCCGCTCCCCGATAAGCTGCCTCAATCTTGTGCTGGGCGGGATTTGGTTTGGATTGCTCGGCTGGCGCAGCGGCGGATTGATCGCGCCAGTCGCAGCGCATTTCGGATGGAATGTTAGCGAGCAACTGGTATTGGGGCTCGATCCCAATCCCGGAATTGGAGATTTTGGATCGTTGCTGAATTGGGACCTGACCGGACTCGCTTATTGGGGCGGTACCGCGGAAGGGCTCAACGCCAGCTTAGCGATGACATTTGTTTTGGCGGCCTTGATCGTGCCGTTAACACGCGGTGGAGTGCGCCCACCGATGGTTGCCCCCGCCGCTATTTGACCTGTTGTGCGCGCGCAATATCGACCCTGTCGCGCGATTGTTTGAAGGCTGCGAGTGCCGTGCCTTCAAGCGCCTTTTTGCCCGCGTCGGTCTTGATGCTCAGCGGATCGACTTTCTCGCCATTGATATGAACTTCGTAATGTAGGTGCGGGCCCGTGGTGCAGATACCGGTGTTGCCAACATAGCCGATGGTTGTTCCTTGCGCCGTCCGCGCGCCAGCCGTCACACCATCGGCATAGCGCGAGAGATGGAAATATCGCGTTTCAAATCCGTTATCGTGGCGCAGGATCGCCATGTTGCCCGCGCAATTGTTTGGCGTGGCACCGGTGATTACGCCATCGGCAGCGGCGTAGACGGGCGTGCCAACCGGCGCGGCAAAATCGGTGCCGCCGTGGAGCCGGGTGTAATGCAGCACCGGATGAAAGCGCGGTCCGAATTTCGAA
>JBBRXQ010000188.1:0-5244 GCA_038238515.1 Sphingomonadales bacterium
GACGCCGGGCATGGCCATTTGCCGGTGTGCATCGCCAAGACGCAATATAGCTTTTCCACCGATCCCAAGCGGCTGGGCGCGCCGACGGGGCATGTGCTGAGCGTGCGCGAGGTGCGGCTTTCGGCGGGCGCTGGGTTTGTGGTGGCGATCTGCGGCGAAATCGCCACGATGCCCGGCCTGCCCCGCATATCCGCCGCCGAACATATTCGGCTGGGCGCAGGCGGCGAGGTTGAAGGGCTTTCTTAACGGCAGCCTTTAGCTGCGCTGAAGAAGAAATGGTGGAGCCTAGCGGGATCGAACCGCTGACCTCCTGCATGCCATGCAGGCGCTCTCCCAGCTGAGCTAAGGCCCCACATTATCTGCGACGATGCCCATGGGCGGCACCGGCTCCGGCAGCGTGCCGCCGGGAGCAGGGCCTTTATGCGAGGCCCGCCCGGCTGGCAATAGCATTCTTTATCGCAGCCGGGCTTTGACGCACCCGGAGGCGATCAGGACTCTTCGTCTTCGCCGTCGTGGCCCGGAACGCCCAGATCATCGTCGCCGCCAAGATCGACATCGTTATCGGGGGAATCGGAATCCTCGTCGATATCCAGATCATCATCGACGATGCCCGCATCGGGGATCGCCTCAACCTTAGCCTTTTGAATTTCTTCATAAGGAATCGGCTGTTTGGATTTCAGCACCGCATCGGGCTGCCAAGAATACTTGCACTCAACGCACGTGACCGGGTCGTCCTTGCCCATGTCATAGAAACGGGTGCCACACTTTGGGCAGCCATGTTTTGCGCCCCATTCTGGCTTGACCATGAATAATCCTCGAATGCTGGCCCGGTGCGGAAAGTGCCCGGGCGCCAAGACATTTGCTTGATTCGTGCGAGTTTGCAGGAAATCATGCGCGGCGCGCGCCTTGCCATAGGCTTCGCCCGCTGTCAAAAGCCGCCGTAATCCTGCCCCCCTTTCCGTTAAAGCGATTTTTGCGTGAACACCTCTGCTTCCTCCATGCCGCGCCCCCGCCGGTTCATCGCTGTTGGCCCGCTACGGGGCAGCATCCGCGTACCGGGTGACAAATCGATCAGCCACCGCTCGATCATGCTGGGCGCGCTGGCGGTGGGGCGCACGCGGGTTAGCGGGCTGCTCGAAGGCGAAGATGTGCTGTGCACCGCCGCCGCGATGCGCGCGATGGGTGCTTCGATTGAGCGGCTGGATGACGGCACGTGGACTATCGATGGCGTGGGCGTGGGCGGCTTGCTCCAGCCGCGCGGGGCCTTGGATATGGGCAATTCGGGCACCTCGACGCGGCTGTTGATGGGGCTGGTGGCGAGCCATCCGATTACCGCGACATTCATCGGCGATGCCAGCCTTTCAGCGCGGCCGATGGGCCGGGTGATTGAACCGCTTTCGCAGATGGGCGCGAGTTTTACTGCGAGCCCGGGAGGCCGCCTTCCGCTAACCCTGCGCGGAATCATGCCCGCTGTGCCGATCGAATACCGCCTGCCGGTTGCCTCGGCGCAGGTTAAAAGCGCGGTGCTGCTGGCGGGGCTGAATACGCCGGGCATCACCACGGTGATCGAGCCGGTGCCTACTCGCGACCATTCGGAGCGGATGCTGCGCGGATTCGGCGCGGAGCTGAACGTGGAGATCGATGCGCAGGGCGCGCGGGTGATCCGCCTTATCGGCGAGGCCGAATTGCGCCCGCAAGTGATCGAGGTTCCCGGAGACCCTTCATCCGCCGCATTTTTTGTGGTGGCGGCACTGATTGTGCCGGGATCGGATCTGGTGGTCGAGAATGTTGGCCTCAATCCCACCCGTGCCGCGCTGTTTGATATGTTGCGCGCGATGGGCGGGAGCATCGTGGAGCTGGACCGGCGCGATGTTGGCGGTGAGCCAGTGGCAGACTTGCGCGTGCAGGCCTCGGCGCTGACGGGCATTGCGGTTGACCCGGCGGCGGTGCCCAGCATGGTCGATGAGTTTCCGGTGTTGTTCGTGGCTGCAGCAATGGCCTCTGGCCGCACGGTGACCACGGGGCTGGAGGAACTGCGCGTAAAGGAAAGCGACCGGATCGCGGTGATGTGCACCGCGCTAGAGCTGGCAGGCGCGCGGGTGACCGAGACGGCGGATGGGCTGATTATCGATGGCAGCGGCGGAGAGCCGCTATTAGGCACGCCTGAGGGCCGCGCGGTCAGCACGCACCTGGACCACCGGATTGCCATGGCGATGGCCGTAGCGGGGCTTGCTAGCCTTACTGGCGTGGAACTGGATGACACGCGCCCAATCGCCACCAGCTTTCCTGCATTTGAAGCGCTGCTGGCCAGCGCTTGCGGCGCAGAGTGATAAGCACATGATTATTGCTGTCGATGGGCCGACTGCTTCGGGCAAGGGCACGATTGCCAAAGCGCTGGCTGCTCATTTCAGCTTACCGCATCTCGATACCGGGCTGCTTTATCGCGCGGTGGGGTGGCAAGTCTCGCTGCTAGGGCGCGATCCGGATTGTGAGGCAGACGCGCTTACCGCAGTGGATTTTCCTGAAAACGTACTGGCCGATCCAGCTTTGCGCAGCGAAGCGTGCGGCGGGCTGGCCAGCCGGGTTTCGGTGCACGGCGCGGTGCGCGCGGCGCTGCTGGCGCGGCAGCGCGCCTTTGCCCACCAGCCCGGCGGCGCGGTGCTTGATGGGCGCGATATTGGCACGGTGATCGCGCCTGAGGCGCAGGCCAAACTGTTTGTCACTGCCAGCGTAGCGGCGCGCGCGCATCGCCGCTGGCTGGAAATGATGGCGCGCGGCGAGGATGTCGCTCTTGAAGCGATCGAAGCCGATCTTGCGCTGCGCGACGAGCGCGATTCCGCGCGCAAGGAGGCACCGCTGCGGCAGGCCGAAGGTGCGACTTTGCTCGATACTTCGCCGCTTGATGCACCGGCGGCGATTGCGGCGGCAATCGCGCTGGTTGAGGCGCAAGCAGCAGCCTGGCCGGGGGCAACGTGACCGCGATCCCGCTGGTTATTCATGACTTTTCTGACCGGTTCGCGCAGGCCTTTCATGACATCAACGCCGAGTGGATCGAGGCGATGTTTGTGCTCGAGCCGGTTGACCGCGAAGTGCTGGAAAACCCGCGTGCCAAGATTATCGATTTGGGCGGGGCGATCCTGTTTGTCGAAGCGGCTGGGCTAGGCGTGGTGGGGACTTGCGCGCTGCGGCCCGCGGGCGGGAGCGCGTTTGAGCTGACCAAAATGGGCGTGCTCGAAAGCGCGCGCGGATTGAAGGCGGGCGAATTCCTGCTGGCAGCGGCGATCGCGCGTGCGGCAGAACTTTGCGCCGATCCGCTGTATTTGCTGACCAACCACGATTGCGCGGCGGCGATCCATCTTTACGAAAAGCTGGGTTTTGAACACGACGGCGCAATCATGCAAACATATGGCGCGCAATATCAGCGCGCGAACGTGGCGATGCGTTTTCGTTTCTAACCGGGCCTAAAATCATCTCAGCGTCTGCCGTCCTAAAATAAGTGGTAAATGCACGGGCGGAGACAGCAAATGGACATCGAACAAACGAGCAGCATTTTTCTGGCGAAACGCCGCGAAAAGCGCGTTGGCTTTGAGCTTCCGGTGCGGTGCAAGCATGGCCTAGTGCGGTCAACGGTTATGCTTAAGGATTTGACGCCCCACGGTGCGCAGATCGTTGGTCTAGAGAAACAACGCATTGGCGAACCGCTAACTTTGTTCCTGCCCGGGCTTTCGCCCAAGACCGCCTTTGTCGTCTGGTCAGAACCGATGACCTCGGGGGTTGAATTTGAATTGGCCTTGCACGAAAATATCTTTGCAACGCTAGTGGCTGACTTTGCGATCGGACATTTGCAAAAGACCGAGATCCGCCCGGTGCGCCATGCTGCTTAAGGCGCTGCGCCTAATAGGCTGGTGTTGAGAGGCTTGCATTCCTAGCCAATCCCGGTAGGGGCTTCACTCCTGCAAACCACGCGCCGCGTTTGATTGCAGGAAATCGAAGAAAGCCGGAGGGGCCCCGCAATCGTGCGGATCAGCCAGCGATCGGTTAGAATGCAAAAGGACGCCAAGCGCATGGCGCTTTACGAGCATATATTTTTGGCGCGTCAGGATCTGAGCCAGGCTCAGGTTGACGTGCTCGCCGCCACTGCCACTGAAATCGTTGAAGCCAACCATGGCAAGGTTACCAAATCTGAGCTGTGGGGCCTGCGTTCGCTGGCATACAAAATCCAGAAGAACCGCAAGGCGCACTTCGTGCTGCTCAACATTGATGCCCCTCCGGGTGTGATTGCTGAGCTTGAGCGCCAGACCTCAATCAACGAAGACGTGATCCGCTTTTTGAGCGTGCGCGTTGACGAGCATGAGGCCGGCCCATCCGCGATGATGCGCAAAAACGACCGCGAGCGCACCCGCCGCCGCGAACGCGAAGGGGAATAATCCATGGCCCGTCCATTTTTCCGCCGCCGCAAGTCTTGCCCATTTTCGGGCAAAGGCGCGCCTGCGATCGATTATAAAGATGTGCGCCTGCTTCAGGGCTTCATGTCAGAGCGCGGCAAGATCGTGCCAAGCCGCATCACCGCCGTTTCGGCAAAGAAGCAGCGCGAGCTGGGCCAGGCGATTAAGCGCGCCCGGCACATCGGCCTGCTTCCCTACATCGTGAAGTAAGGAGCGGACCCATGCAGATCATCCTGCTCGAGCGCATTTAGAAGCTCGGCACCATCGGCGACGTTGTGATTGTCAAAGATGGCTATGCCCGCAACTTTTTGCTGCCCAACAAGAAGGCGCTCCGCGCCAACGACGCCAACCGCAAAGTTTTCGAAGCCAACCGCGCCCGGATCGAGGCTGATAATGCCACGCGCCGCGAAGAAGCCAGCCTTGAAGCCAGCAATGTGGAAGGCCGCGAGGTTATCCTGATTCGCGCTTCGTCGAACTCGGGCCAGCTTTATGGTTCGGTTTCGGTGCGCGACATTGTGGATTCGCTGATCGAACAGGGCGCCAAAGTGAGCAAGACCATGGTCGTGCTTGAACGCCCGATCAAGGCCATCGGCGTGTCGACTGTCAAAGTCTCGCTTCACCCCGAAGTCGTGGTGACGGTCAAGGTTAACGTTGCCCGTTCGGCAGACGAAGCCGCGCTGCAATCGCAGGGTGTTGATGTGATGTCGGCGATGTTTGACTCCGAGGTCGGCGGCTTCACCGAAGCTTATGACCCCAACGCAGAGCCCGGCGAAATTCCCGCCGATCTGCTGGACGCCGA
>JBBRXQ010000189.1:0-5204 GCA_038238515.1 Sphingomonadales bacterium
CGTTGATCGGGATTTATGAGGTTTCCAGCACGGTGACGCTGGTGTGCACCACCGGCATCATTCTGGGCGCGGCTTATATGCTTTATCTCTATCGCCGCGTGGTGTTTGGCGTGCAGAAAAACGCCGATGCGGCGGCGATGCTCGATCTTGATGCGCGCGAATGGGCGATGATGGTGCCGCTGGCGGTCGCGGTATTGTGGATGGGGATTTATCCCGAAACGTTCCTCGCGCCGATGCGCAAGGATATCTCAACGCTTGAAGCACGGGTGGCGCAGGCGCGGCCCAAGGGCGATGCGCAGATCGCCTTTGCGGCGGCCAAGCCCGCTGAGAGCCACTCCGCTGCGCATGCAGCCGAAACCGAAGTGACGCACTGATGGCTCTGCTCCAATCGCTGATGATCACCGGCCCCGAAGTGGTGCTGAGCCTTTCAGGGCTGGCGCTCCTGATGGTGGCCGCGTGGAGCGGAGATAAGGCATCGCGCGCGATTTCGATTGCAGCTGTGGGCGTGCTGGCGGTTTGCGCGCTCATGGTTGCGCCCGCGCTGGGCAGCGGGGCTATGGGGCCGGATACGCTGGCGTGGTTTGGCCAATATCGCGCCGATGCGTTTGCCGCGTTTGGCAAGCTGCTAATCTATGCGGGCGCGGCGGTTACCTTGATTGTGGCCCCGGCATTCTTTGATCGCGCGAAGGCGATGCGCGCGGAATTCCCGCTGCTGGTGCTGTTTGCGGCGCTGGGCATGGGCATGATGGTTTCTGCCGCCGATATGCTGACGCTGTATCTGGGGCTCGAGCTGAACAGCCTCTCCGCTTATGTGCTCGCCGCATTTTTGCGCAGCGATGAACGCTCGGCCGAAGCGGGGCTCAAGTATTTCGTGCTGGGCAGCCTGGCTTCGGGCATTTTGCTCTATGGGATCAGCCTGACCTATGGCTTTACCGGCTCGACCAGCTTTGCAGGCATTCGCACCGCTCTCAGTGGGCCAATGTCGGTCGGCGCGACTTTTGGCGTGGTGTTTGTGCTGGCGGGCCTTGCGTTCAAGATCAGCGCGGCACCTTTTCACATGTGGACGCCCGACGTTTATGAAGGTGCACCTACCCCGGTGACGACCTTTTTCGCCACTGCACCCAAGGCGGCAGCGCTGTGCTTGTTGATGCGCGTGAGCATCGAGGCATTTGGCGCGCAGCCGGAGGCGTGGCAGCAGATTGTGATTTTCGCCGCGTTGCTCTCGATCGTGATCGGCGCGCTGGGCGCAATTGGGCAGGACAATATCAAGCGGTTGCTCGCCTATTCTTCCATCAACAATGTTGGCTTCATGCTGATCGGGCTGGCTTGCGCAAACCAGAACGGCGCGGCGGCGATGCTGGTTTACCTCGCGATCTATGTCGTGATGTCGATTGCGGCGTTTGTGATCGTGCTGATATTGCGCGATGAACATGGCGAGGCGGTGGAATCGATCGCAGCGCTGGGCGGCTTATCGAAAACGCGGCCGGTGCTGGCATTGGCGATGGCCGCGGCGATGTTCAGCCTTGCTGGGGTGCCGCCGCTGTTTGGCTTTTGGGGCAAGTTTGTGGTGTTTCAGGCAGCGGTCCAGGCCGATCTGCTGGTGCTCGCCGCGATTGGCATTGCCGCTTCGGTGATTGGCGCGTTTTATTACATCAAGGTCGTCAAGGTGATGTATTTTGATGATGCAGCCAATGTAGTGGCGGTGCGCACAGGCGATTCTGCGCATGGCATGCTGCTGCTTGGCTCAAGTCTGGTGATTTCGCCGCTGGGCTATCTCTTGACCATACCCTTGGGCGCGCTTGCCGCGAAAGCCGCCGCCGCGCTGTTTCACGCCGCCTAAACCTTGATCGAGATTGTTGCTGAAATTGGTTCTACCAATTCTGCGCTGCGGGCTCGGCTGGCTGCAGGGGAGGCGCTGATCGAGGGGCACTGGCTGGTTGCCGACCGGCAGAGCGCCGGGCGCGGGCGCGCCGGGCGCGTGTGGAGCGGCGGATTGGGCAATTTCATGGGCTCGACCATTGCGCTGGTGCGCGAGAGTGATCCGCCTGCGCCGACGCTGGCGCTTGTCGCAGGCGTTGCAGTGCACGCGGCGGTAAGCGCGCTGGCACCCGGGATAGCCGATCTGCGCCTGAAGTGGCCGAACGACCTGTTGGTTCACGGGGCAAAGCTGGCGGGCATTTTGCTGGAGCGGCAGAATGACCGTGTGGTTGTAGGCATTGGGGTGAATTTGGCGGAGGCTCCAGCTTTGGCGGACCGGCCGACCGCGTGTTTGGCGCTGCTGGGCTATCCGGCGGAGCGCGATGATTTTGCGGCGCGGTTGGCGCAGGTTTGGGCGGAATTGCTGGTGCGCTGGCACGGCGGCGAATGGCCTGCGCTGCGGCAGGAATGGCTGGACCGCGCGCACCCGATTGGCACGCGGCTTTCAGCCGATGATGCGGGCGAGGGCCGGATTGCGGGTGCGTTTGCTGGGCTTGATCCGGGCGGCGCTGCGCTTCTCCGCTTGGCGGATGGGACGATGCGTGCCATCCATGCCGGCGATGTGGATTTGGCGGGCGACTGATGCGGGTGACTGATGCTTCTTGCGGTTGACGTGGGTAATACCAATGTAGTTTTCGCTCTGTTTGACGGGCTGGAAATCCGCTCGCGCTGGCGGGTGGCGACCGATCCGCGCCGCACCGCCGATCAATACGCGGTGTGGTTGCTGCAATTGATGCAATTGCAGGGGTTTGATCACAAGGCCATCAGCCAGATCATCATCTCCACAGTGGTGCCGCGCGCGCTCCACAATCTTGAGGTCCTCTCGCAGAAGTATTTTGGCCTCGATCCGCTGATTGCGGGAAAACATCCGGTTGAGTGGGGATTCGACGCCCATATCGATGATCCGCGCTCGCTGGGCGCGGACCGGGCGGTGAATGTGATCGCGGCGCATGCGAAGTATCCCGGTGATCTCATCGTGGTCGATTTTGGCACTGCTACAACTTTTGATGTGGTCGATCCTACTGGCGCTTATATGGGCGGGATCATCGCGCTCGGCATCAACCTCTCGCTTGACGCACTGGTAAACGCCACAGCCAAGTTGCCGCGCATCGCGATTGAAGCGCCCACGCGGGGTAACAGCGTGATCGGGCGTAACACCGAAGATCAGATGCAGATCGGCGTCTTTTGGGGCTATGTCGCGCTGATGGAGGGGCTGATTTCGCGGATGCGCGCCGAAATTGGCCGTCCTGCACAAGTTATCGCCACAGGCGGGCTTGCGGTTTTGTTTGGCGAGCATACATCGATTTTTAATCACGTCGACACGGATCTGACGCTCGACGGGCTGGCTCTGCTGGCAGCACGTGTGGCCGCAGCGCCTTGAAATTTTGGTAATCTTGGATTGCCCGCAACAATAGAATTGGAAATTAAGTGACCCCCGCAAAGGAATTACTGTTTCTCGCCCTCGGAGGATCGGGCGAGATCGGAATGAACGTCAATCTGTATGGATGCGATGGCAAGTGGCTGATGGTCGATCTGGGCATGACCTTTTCCGGTCAGCAGTATCCTGGCGTTGATCTGGTGTTTGCCGATCTCGATTTCATCGAAGAACGGCTTGATGATCTGATCGGCGTAGTACTGACCCATGCGCACGAGGATCATATCGGCGCAGTGCCTTATTTCGCGCAAGAACTGGGCGTGCCGCTTTATGCCACGCCGTTTACCGCGCGGCTGGTCAATGAAAAGCTGGTTGAGGCCGGGATTGCCAAGAGCGTAAAGCTCAATGTGATCCCCAATGATAGCTCGCTCAGCCTTGGGCCGTTTGACATTCGCTATGTGCCGCTCGCGCATTCGATCGCGGAGGGCAATGCGCTGGTGATCGACACGCCTTATGGGAGGATTTTCCACACGGGCGATTGGAAGCTGGATGATGAGCCGCTGATCGGCGTGCCCGCTTCTGCTGCCGAACTGACCGCGATTGGCGATGCGGGCGTGCTCGCGCTGGTGTGCGATTCGACCAATGTATTCAATCCTGAGGCTTCGGGATCAGAGGGCGCGGTGCGCGAAGGCTTGCTGGAGACGGTGGGCGCGCTGAAAGGACGGCGCGTGGTGGTGACCACGTTTGCCTCTAACGTGGCGCGGCTGCAGACGCTGGCCCAAGTGGCCGAGGCAACCGGGCGGCAATTGTGCGTGGCGGGGCGATCGCTGGATCGGATTATCCGTGTGGCGCAGGCTAGCGGCTATCTTCAGGATTTTCCCGAGACGGTGGACATGAACGACGCAATGGACTTGGCGCCGGGCGATCTCTTGGTGCTGGCAACAGGGGGGCAGGGCGAGGACCGCGCAGCGCTGGCGCGGATCGCCAACGACAAACATCCAATCAAGCTTGAAAAGGGCGATGCAGTGGTGTTTTCCAGCCGCCAGATCCCCGGTAACGAGCTGGCGATTGGCCGCATTCAAAACAGGCTCGCCGAGAAAGGCGTGGAGATCATCACCGACCGCCAGAGCATGATCCATGTTTCAGGACATCCCGGGCGGCCCGAATTGCAGGCGCTTTACAGCTGGATCCGGCCGCAGATGCTGGTGCCCGTGCATGGCGAAATGCGGCATATGGCCGAGCAAGCGCGGCTGGGCGCATCAGAAGGCATCGCGCGCACGATTGTGCAGAAAAATGGCGACCTGATCCGGCTTGCTCCAAACGGGCCGCGCAAATTGCAGTCTGTGCGCAATGGCCGCCTTGTGCTGGACGGCGATATCCTGACGCCGGCGGATGGCGAGACAATATCGGCGCGGCGCAAGTTGGCCGAGAACGGGCTGGTTACCGCGGCGCTGGCGGTTAATCTTGAGGGCAAACTTGTTTCCCCAGTGGAGGTTGCTGCTATTGGCATTCCGCTGGAAGAGGACATGCCAAGCTATATTGCAGAAACCCAAGCCGATGTGGCCAAAGCGCTGCTGGGGATGAAGGGCGACAAGCGGCGCGACCGCGCTGCGATTGCCGAGATGGTGCGGCTAACGGTGCGGCGTGCGGCGCAGCGGTGGTCTGGCAAAAAGCCCGTGGTCCAAGTTATGCTGCGCGAACGCTGAGGGCCTGCTGACATGCCGATCATCTCGATTGCTGCGATTTATCTTTTGTTCTGGGTGCTCTCGGCATTTTTGGTGATGCCATTTGGCGTGAAAACTGCTGACGAACTGGGGATCGAGAAGGTGCCGGGGCAAGCCAATAGCGCGCC
>JBBRXQ010000190.1:0-5199 GCA_038238515.1 Sphingomonadales bacterium
GTGGATGCTGGCGGATAAGCTGGTGGTGGACAGGGGTGGATTCGAACCACCGTACGCTCGCGCGGGCAGATTTACAGTCTGCTGCCATTAACCACTCGGCCACCTGTCCACACCAGTTCTGCCGGTGCGGGGTAAACCCCGATTGAATGGAACCACAAGGGAACCCTCCGGCCGAGAGGCGGTCCGTTTGGCGAAGCATCACTTGCCTGTCAATGGGCCTGCTGGCACAGGGCACGCGATATTGTTCGCTTTAATGACAAAAGGTAGCCGATGCCCCCGCATGATCAAAGCCGAGACACGGGCAAACGCCCCAAGGCCATGCGCGGACGCGCGGGCCGGATGCAGGGCGGGCGCGGCTCGGGCCGGGGCAGCACAGGCACCGTGCGGCTATGGGGCCGCCATGCGGTTGAGGCTGCGCTCACCAACCCCAATCGCAGCGCCAAACAGCTTTGGGGCACCCGCGAAGCGATCCAGTCGATGCTCGATGATAACGATGCAGAACTGCCCCCCACGCTCGCGGTTGAATATGCGCAGGCCGCCGATCTGGGCCGCCTGGTGGCGCGCGATGCGCCGCATCAAGGGCTGGTGCTCGAATGCCTCGCGCTTGACGATGTCACGCTCGATGATGCGCTAGAGGCTGCTGAGGGGCGCACGCTGGTGGTGCTCGATCAAGTCACCGATCCGCACAATGTCGGCGCGATCATCCGTTCGTGCGCCGCCTTCGGCGTGGCCGCGTTGATCACCCAAGATCGCCACTCTGCGCCCGAATCGGGCACGCTGGCCAAAGCTGCCTCGGGCGCGCTCGAAGCCGTTCCATGGGTGCGCGTGGTCAATCTGGCGCGCGCGCTCGAATCGATCGCTGAGGCGGGATACTGGCGCATCGGGCTTGATGGCGCGGGCAAGGCGACATTTCCCGGCGCAGTTCCCGCCGGCCCGGTCGCGCTGGTGCTGGGCGCAGAGGGCGAAGGCCTGCGGCATAATGTGGCGCAGCATTGCGATTCGGTCGCGCGGCTGCCGATTGCATCGGCGGTGGAAAGCCTCAATGTATCCAACGCGGCAGCAATTGCGCTATATGCCGTGGCGACGCGCGAGGGCGACGACTGAGTTTGCGCCCTCCCGCCTAACCGGGGAGCAGGGGAATGCGTTCGAAACACTCTATCACCGCACTGGGTATCGCTGCTGGGCTTATGCTGCTGGCCGGTTGCACACTGCTGCCGGGTCGCTTCGTTAGCGATCTGGCGCTGCGCCGCGATGGCACTTTCACCTTTCACTATAAAGGCGAAATGATCCTAGCGGCGCTGGCCCAAGGCGGCAAATCCGACCAGACGACCGAACCCGAAAAGTTCGTCCCGGCCCCCTGCAAGAATGAAACTACGGGTGATGATCGCCCCTGCACCGCAGCCGAGATCGCCGATCAGCGGCGTGAATGGGCGGGTACGCAAGACGAAGCCAGAGCCGAAAAGGACGAAAAGGACAAGCAAGGCCGCGCGATGATGCAAGCCATGATGGGCGGCATCAACCCCCAAGACCCCGGGGCCGCGCAGGAATTTGCCAATCGCCTGGCGCGCCAGCAAGGCTGGACCAGCGTGGTCAACAAAGGCGGGGGGGTGTTCGACGTCGATTATACCATCTCGGGAAGGCTCGACCGCGATTTCACTTTCCCCACGATTGAGCGCCTGCCGGCGGTGATTCCATTCGTCACCGTGATCCGCCGCAACGATGGCACCGTGCGCGTTGACGCACCCGCCTTCTCGCCCAACGGGGCCAGCCCCCAAATGCCGGGGTTTCCAGCCCAAGGCATGAGTTCCGGAGGCGGCAAAGGCAGGAAAGCCGCGCCCGCGCTCGATGGCCAATTCACCTTGCGCACCGACGCCGAGATAATGGCCAACAACACCGACGACGGCCCCCAAGCCGATCCCGCCAACGGCGGCACGCGTCTGCAATGGAAAGTGAACGCCGCCACCACCGCGCCGCCCACGGCGCTGGTGCGGCTTGGTAAGTAAGGCACAGCCACTTCCTTGCCTACCCAACAAAAAAGCCGCGCCGGAGAGCATCCGGCGCGGCTTTTTTAATTGTTCCTTCCGGCGGCCCGATCCGATCAGGCCGCGCAGTTGGTTGATGCACTCAGTTGACAGCGTCCTTCAGACCCTTGCCGGCCTTGAACTTAGGCTGCGATGAAGCCTTAATCGACATGGGCTCACCAGTGCGCGGGTTGCGGCCGGTTGAAGCCTTGCGCTTGGCGACCGAGAATGTGCCGAAACCAACCAGACGTACTTCATCGCCCTTGGCCAGCGCGCCCGTTACCGCGTCAAAAACAGCTTCAACTGCTTTGGTCGTATCGCTCTTGGACAGGCCACTCGCATCGGCAACAGCGCTGATCAGATCGTTCTTATTCATTATGGAACCCCCTACCTTCTCTAAAAAAATGTGGCATAAAATCAAATTTCGGCAAGCGGCGAAGAAAGCCGAGAAAGATTCCGCTGTCAAAGGCAAAAACGCCGAAATCAGGCGATTCATCTAAGAAATCCGACGAATCTGGGTTTAACTTAGTGGTTTGCCCGGCGCGCACACGAACTTAGCGCGCAAAATGAGCTCGCACATCCTAAATTCGTCGTTTTTCCTGCCGACCGCTGCGCTCAATGGGCCGTTGGTGCAGGATTGCCGGGGGCACCGCCCGGAACCGGCTGGCTCGCCAGATCATCCGCCTCAGTCCACACGATCGGCTCGGGCACAGAGACCAGCGCACGCGCCAGCACCTCATCGACATGGCTCACTGGCACAATTTCGAGGTGATCGAGGATCGTTGCTGGAATTTCGGCCAGATCCTTGCGGTTTTCCTCGGGGATCAGCACCGTCTTGATGCCGCCGCGCACGGCTGCCAGCAGCTTTTCCTTCAGCCCGCCGATCGCCAACACCCGCCCGCGCAAGGTAACCTCGCCAGTCATCGCCACATCGGCGCGCACCGGGATTCCGGTCAGCGTCGAAACCATCGCGGTCACCATGCCCACGCCCGCGCTCGGCCCGTCCTTAGGCACCGCGCCCTCAGGCAGATGGATATGCAGGTCCTTGCGGTTGAAGATCGATGGCTTGATCCCGTAAACTGGGCTGCGCGCCTTCACAAAGCTGAACGCCATCTGGACGCTTTCGCTCATCACTTCGCCCAGCTTGCCAGTGGTGCGCACCGCGCCTTTGCCGGGCACCGTTACGCCCTCGATGGTCAGCAACTCGCCGCCCACCTCGGTCCAGGCAAGGCCCGTCACCGCGCCTACCTGATTTTCCTCATCCGATACCCCGTGGCGGAATTTGCGCACGCCCGCAAATTCGCCAAGGTTTTCAGTCGTGATCGTCACGCTCTTGGCTTTGCCTTCCAGAATGCGGCGCAGCGACTTGCGCGCCAGCCGCGCGATTTCGCGCTCTAGCGTGCGCACCCCGGCCTCACGCGTATAATACCGGATCAAGTCGCGCAAAGCATCGCTTTCCAGAACGAACTCGCCGACCTTTAGCCCGTGAGCCTCAACCTGTTTGGCAACAAGGTGCCGTTCGGCGATCTCCAGCTTCTCATCCTCGGTGTAGCCTTCAAGCCGGATGATCTCCATCCGATCAAGCAAAGCCTGCGGCAAGTTCAGGCTGTTGGCGGTGCATACAAACATCACCCCCGAAAGATCGAAATCGACCTCAAGATAGTGATCCTGAAATTTCGCGTTCTGCTCCGGATCGAGCACTTCGAGCAAAGCCGATGCTGGGTCCCCGCGGAAATCCTGCCCCAGCTTATCGATCTCATCGAGCAGAAACAGCGGGTTGGCGGTGCCTGCCTTGCGCAGATTGCTGATCACTTTGCCTGGCAGCGAGCCGATATACGTGCGCCGGTGGCCGCGAATCTCGGCCTCATCGCGCACACCGCCCAGCGACTGACGCACAAATTCGCGGCCAGTGGCCTTGGCAATCGATTTGCCCAGCGATGTCTTGCCCACGCCCGGAGGGCCAACGAGGCACAGGATCGGCCCCTTCAGCTTGTTCGTGCGCGCCTGCACCGCCAGATATTCGATAATCCGGTCTTTCACCTTATCGAGCGCATAGTGATCGGCATCGAGCACGGCCTGCGCCGCGCCAATATCCTTTTTGAGCTTCGACTTCTTACCCCAAGGCAGGCCGAGCAGCACATCAAGATAGTTGCGGATCACCGTCGCCTCAGCGCTCATCGGCTGCATCGTTTTCAGCTTCTTGATCTCACCCACAGCTTTGGCGCGCGCTTCTTTTGATAGCTTGAGCGTGTCGATCTTCGTCTGCAATTCCTGAAGCTCGCTCACTTCGCCCTCATCGCCGCCGCCCAGCTCTGACTGGATCGCCTTCATCTGCTCGTTGAGGTAGTATTCGCGCTGCGTCTTCTCCATCTGGCGCTTCACGCGCCCACGGATCTTGCGCTCCACTTTGAGCACGCCAAGCTCGCCCTCCATAAAGGCCAACGCGATCTCCAGCCGCTTCATCGGATCGCTCTCGGTCAGCAGCGCCTGCTTCTCGGCCACCTTTGCGACAAGGTTTGACGCGACCGCATCGGCAAGCTTGCCCGCATCCTCGATGTCGCCCAGTTTCTCGCCTGCATCCTGGGGCAGCTTCTTCGAAAGCTTGGCGTATTCGGCAAATTGATCGACCACCGAGCGGATCATCGCTTCCACTTCGGGGCCAGATGCTTCCACTATATCGAGCGGTTTCACCGCCGCCATCACCAGCTCGCCGCTGCCGCTCTCTTCACTCGTTAAGCTTTCGAGCGCCGCGCGGCGTGTGCCTTCAACCAGCACGCGCACCGTGCCATCGGGCAGCTTAAGCAGCTGGAGCACCGTTGCGATCACGCCGGTTTCATAAAGATCATCGCGCTCTGGATCGTCGCAACCCGGATCAAGCTGGGCAAGCAGGAAGATATCCTTGTCACCGGCCATCGCCGCTTCCAGCGCCGCCACCGATTTCTCGCGGCCAACGAACAGCGGCACAACCATGCCAGGAAACACAACAATGTCGCGCAAGGGAAGCAAAGGATAGGTGTTCATATGCGTTCGGTTCCGTAAATCCCGCCGTGCAAAAGCGCGTGCCAGCGGTCTGCCCAGGGAGACTGGGCTTGATCGTGAATATGGGAGGCCCCCATCGCCGCTGCAATCCCTCCCCTTATGACGGCTGTGGATGATGAAAATTCAGTCTGGAGCGCTA
>JBBRXQ010000191.1:0-5192 GCA_038238515.1 Sphingomonadales bacterium
CAGAACCTGCCCCTTGAGTTCGAGCACATAGGGATCGTTCGGCGTGTTGCTCAACAATGCGTCGGCCTCAGCCAGCGCTTTATCCATCAGCGCCTCTTTGTGATACGCATAGGCCCGGGCATAGCGCGCCGGCGCATCGGTCAGGTATTCCGGATAGGCGTTAAGCGTCGACGCAGGCTCGGCCAGATAGCCATAGAGCTTGGCTTTGATCCGCAAAAACCGTTCCTGCAACGTGGGATTAATCGGAGTGTTCCATGCGGGATCGTGCTCGAAAGAATCTTGCAAGGTGGTGATGCGGTCTGAGGTGACTGGGTGCGTGCTGTAGAAATCTGTTTCAGCGCTGCGCTTGAAGCCAAACCGAAATTCCTGCGATTGCAGTTTTTTGAAGAAGTCGATTGAGCCGCGTCCTGATATTCCTGCCTTCGACAAAAATTGGACGCTAGCCGCATCTGCGCTCGATTCCTGAGCGCGGCTGAACGCAAGATAGCTGCCCAGCGCGGCCTGCTGGCCCGCCATGAATATCCCGATCCCGGCATCGGCCGATCCAGCGGCGGCGGCCGCCGCGCCCGGCAGCAGGCTGAGCAAGGTAATCCCGGTGGCAGCTTTGGAGCCGCCATCGCCGATCACATGCCCGCCGGTGATGTGCCCGATCTCATGGGCGATCACCCCTTGCACTTCGGCGACATTATCAGCCGCGCCGATCAGCCCTGAATGAATATAGACCGCTTGCCCGCCCGCGACGAAGGCATTGATCGATCCATCATTCAGCAAGATAATATCGACATTGCGCGGCTGAAGTCCGGCCGCTTCGATCACTGGTTTTGAAATATCGCGGAGCAACGCTTCGGTTTCGGCATCGCGCAAAACAGACTGCGCGCTCGCCTGCCCCGCGCTCAAGGCAACTGTGGCGGCAAGCGCTACGAGGTGTGCGATTAGACGATGCGGCTTTGGCGTGTTCACAATGTGTTTTACCGCGTTGCCGCCTTAACGCGCGGTGAAGCTCCCGAAGCGGTCACCCGAGCAAGAAACGGCAGGACAGCATTGAGCGCGCGCGCATCGCGCACAAAGGGGCGCGCGAACATCATGATCAGGCCCTCATGCGTTACGCCCTCAAGCAAAACCGCCTGATTGGGCGTGCCAAGCGCGGTAAGCGCGCGTGCAAGCGCCAGCGAATTGCGCGGCTTCACTCGGGTATCGGCGGTGCCGTGCACCAGCAGCAGCGGCGGCGCACCTGCGCGGG
Organism: Sphingomonadales bacterium; assembly: GCA_038238515.1. Classification (GTDB taxonomy): domain Bacteria; phylum Pseudomonadota; class Alphaproteobacteria; order Sphingomonadales; family Sphingomonadaceae; genus Novosphingobium. The sequence continues at coordinate 1,241 of JBBRXQ010000191.1, forward strand.
CGTGCGCAATTGGCTGCGTGTCTTTCGGATTGGCCACATTGCCAAAGCTGTTGATGGTTGATTCGCTGTCGAACGGGTAGAAATCAAACGGCCCGGCCAGAGCGACTACGCCCCGCAGTGAGTCGGCCGAAAGCCGCTGCTGCGCCAACCAGCGCGGATCGAGCGCCAGCATGGCGGCGTTATAGGCACCCGCCGAATGCCCCATCACCACCACGCGCGCGGGATCGCCGCCGTGCGAAGCCGCATGATCCGCCACCCAGCGCAGCGCCGCCGCCCCATCTTCGAGCATGGCGGGATAGCGCGCGTCAGGAAACAGCCGGTACCCAACCAGCACCACAGCATAACCTTGCGGGGCCATTGTGCGGGCGACAAAGCGGTAGTCTTGTGGATCCCCGGCGTGCCAGCCGCCGCCGTGGATAAACACCAGCACCGGCAGCAGCGCAGTTCCGGCGAGGGGGGCTGCGGTTGGCACAAACATTTCGATTTTCTGCGCTGGATCGGGCCCGTAAAGTTCGGCAGCCGCGAGCCGTATCGGCCCGTCGCCGCCGCGAAACAGCGCATCAGCGCGATTCAGCACACCGGCGGCATTGGAAGAAACTGCTTGCCGATAAGCGAGAGAGGCAAGTGCGCCTAACAGCAGCAGAGCGATCAGCAGCCAAAGCGGCCAGCTCAATTGAGGAAATGTCACGCTGCGCCGATCCTGCTTACTCGCCATCATGGCGGCGGGCTAGCAGGTTGCGCAGGCAAGGCGAAGGGCTGAATGGATATGCCCTTTTGGCGGCCCCCGATTGAGCTTACGAGTCAGCCAATCAGGCGGCGCGCGGCGCGTTCGAACAAGGGGCCATCGCGCGCAATCTCTCCCAAAAATGCCAGTTCGCCGCTTGCCAGACGCCGCACCATGACCAGCGCAAATTCATCACCGTTGGCCTGAAGCATCGTCATTGGCTTTGGCTCGAGCGCGCGCAGCGCATCGTCAAGCAGTACGTGGACCGGGCGCCCATCCTTGCCATTTTCCTGACGGCGCAATTGCCGCTCGGTGGCCACAACACCTTTAAGCCCGCCGGTTGCCTCAGCCAGAAATTGGCCAAGCGTTCCTTGCGGCAAGCTGAGCCGCTGTGCGTGTCCTAGCACGGCAACATATTCGGTGATGCGAGTTTTGTCGTAGCCAGCGCCAAACACCAGCTTGACCAGCGGCGTCAGCGGCGAGCGCTCCTGCATGGTCAACCCCGCATCGGCCATCATATCGGCATAGTCATCGGGCGCTTGCGCGGCGGCAAGAGCAAAGTCCCACGCGCGGCCTATGGCTTGATACAGCGCGCTGCGCGTTCGATCCTCAGCCGAGTGTGCCAACACTGCCAGATCGCGCGCCGAAGCAAGCCAGTCGGCCAGCGATTCGGGCATATCGCGAGACAAACCAAACGCGGGATCTGGCAACGCACTGTCGCTGAACGGCAGGTTCGTGGCCCACATAGGAGCGGGAACTTCTGCGTCCATGCCGGCAAGATCGAGCGTTGGCGCATAGCTCGGGGCATGGTTCGTGGGTCCATCGGCCCAAGCGGAGAGCGCAATGATTGGCTCGCGGTGCTGTGCATGATGGCCTTCACCAACCCGGCCCAGCGATTTGTCGATCTCAAGCAGAAGCGCATCGGTCGTTTGCTGATCCGCAAGTTCTTTCCAATTGATAACGCCGTAAATGTAATCGATCGAAGCATTATCGGATGAAAAGGGGAGCAATATACCACGATAGAGAATTGAGCGTCCACGCTGATTGACGAATTCGGCCTCAAAACCAATCGGCGCCTGATTGGCGATGATCTGAAGATAGTGATCGGTGATCCGCGAGAGGAGCGAGCGCCCCGGCACATCGCGTAGCCGTTTTAGCCCGCTATCAGCATCGCATTCGCTGGCGAGAGCGCTGCCCAGATAGGTGATCGCGGGATCTTCGATGCCCCGGTCAAATTGCAGCAGCACCGAGTGATCGGCAAAATCAGGAAACTGGCCGGCGAGCAATGTGTCCACGGGGGGATACTGGCTTGGACCAAGCAAGCCCGCCCAAAAATTGTACGCCCGCACTTGCATTCGGCGTTCATCTTGACCGATGATTGGTGGCGGCAGATCGGCAAGGCCTTGCTCATCGCACGTTTCCTCGAACCTGTCATAACCTGACAGTTCATGCTCCCTGTCGGAGCCAAACCCGCGCAATGTATCCATGACCGAACCCCTTGGTCTTCCAATGAGCCGGGGTTTTGGCGCAACATGGTAAAGAACCGATTAAGTTGCGCGGAAAGTTTGATTTTTCCTGCCTGCTTGGCAGCAAAAATGCCTCATTCAAGATGAAGCGAGGCGTGCGATTAAAAGAAATAGCGCAGATGGATCACCGTGCGCATTTCCACATCAGCGACGCTAATTGCAGCGGCGGCAAAGCGCGGAGGGCCAAAGCGGAGCGGCGCATCTCGCGAAAAGCCAAAGCCTTCGCGCGGGATCATCATCGCCGTGTCCAGCCGGTTGTTGCCGTTTTCATCATGAAATAGCGCCACCGCATAGCGTCCTGGGGCAACGTTCTCAAACAGCAGAGTTCCGCCCGGGGTAGCTGGAATGGTTAGTTTCAACGCCGCAGGATCCTTTTTGCAGTCGGGAAAACCTGCAGGAATTGCCGTAAGGCATGCTTGCACCAGCCCCTTGGCCGAGCGAAGACCCAGAACTTCAACCAGCACCGAACCCGTTGGAGGCGGTGCTGCACCAAGCAGCACGGGCAAAGCCGCCGCCATCATGAACGGCAACTTCACTGAGTTCCTCACGGAGCGGACACGCCGCGATCGGTGCCGCATAGATGATCCCAAAAACGGAAATAAAGGCCAAAATTGCATTTGTACTGCTCATGGTGCCGGTGATGATGGCTCGCCGTTATCAGCCAGTGCCCTGCTGTAGAATGAACAAGCGCGCGGGGAAATATCTCCCAACCCATGTGGTTGGTAACCCCCATAACGGTCATGACCAAGAGCACTATCCCCAGCATGCCAACGTGAATGGGCACAAAAAACACGAGAGCGGGCACAAACAGGCCCACAACTGCGGCTTCGACCGGGTGGAAATTCATCGCTGCCCATGCGGTTGGCGGGCGGCTGGCGTGGTGGACGGCGTGATAGGCGCGAAATGCGCGTGGCTGATGCATCCAGCGGTGAGTCCAATAAAACCACGTATCGTGCAAAAACAAATAGGCGAACAGCGAAACGGGCAACCACCATAGCGGATAGGCGCCTACATCGGTGTAGATCCGGGTCCAACCATGCTGCTGCCAGCCCCACGCAACCACGCCGGCGGGCACCCCATAAATCGCTGCGGAAGCCAGGCTCCAGCGGATCTCGCGCTGAATTTGCGCGCCCAGATCGCGGTAGTGGCCGGGCCGGATGTAGTGCGTAAGCCACGCAAACAGGCCGCTGGTGAGCAAGTAGCGCACCGCGACAATCGCGGTCATCGATAGCGCGGAAAGCCAGACATTGTTCATTCTGAGCAGCCATTTGCTGACGAAGTTGACGAAGTTGACACGGTCCAGAGGGACAAAGTGCGGTGCAAGGGCCATAACCTGAATTTGCTCTGCTGCATACGTCCTTATGCCAAGACTTAGGCGTGTAGGACAGCGCAAAAAGGCCCGTCCGGATTGCCGGGCGGGCCTTTTCTGACTGAAGCGCAAACCGCTTAGTTTATCCGCGTTACTTTGTTGCGGTGCTGGCCGACCGCAGCGGGGCCGCGCGGGCGGAATGTCCGCTCTTGGCTGTCACCCTGCCGCGCGGGCTTGCCGCCATCGGCGTGTGCCACACGGTCGGCCCTGGCCCGATCACCCTGAGGCCGATCACCTTGCGGCCGATCACCTTGCGGGCGGTCACCTTGCGGGCGGTCACCTTGCGGGCGGTCACCTTGCGGGCGGTCACCGCGAGGGCGGTCACCGCGAGGG
>JBBRXQ010000192.1:0-5150 GCA_038238515.1 Sphingomonadales bacterium
CCAAGATCCGCGGGATCGAGGCCGATTTGACGATTAAGCCCACCAGTCGCCTGTCGCTCGGCGCGTCTTATGCCTACACTTACACCAACGTGCCGCTTGCCAGAAACACGGTGCAGGAAGCGCTTAACGGCGACGGCGTTCCGGTACTGCAACAGGTGTTCATTGTCTTTACGCCAAAAAATGCGCTTTCGGGCACGGTTGATTACAACCTTCCAATCGGCGAGGCGGGCACCGAACTGCGCCTTCACTTCGACGCCAACTATGCTGACCCGCAACATACTTTCGACAATGAGGATGTCCTAAGCGATAAGAGCTTCATCGCCAATGCACGCATCGCGCTAGCCGATATTGCGATGAGCGGCGGCGGCCAGAAACTGACGCTGGCGGTTTGGGCGCGTAACGTGTTCAACGAAGAGCACATTTATCGCCGCAGCAATGCAAACTTCGCGGTGCTGGGTGACTATGGCAACTATAACCCGCCGCGCACTTTGGGCATCGATGCAACGATCAGCTTCTGATCACGCGCATTTGATCACGTACCCTTGAAAATGTGGGGGCGAGTGGGGATGGTTGCTCTGGCAATCCCTGTCTCGCCCCCAAATTTGTTTTTGGCCCGGCTTGTTGGCAGCATAGCAGACATGTCAGGCATGGATGCTAGGCTGATTGGGGAAGCGATGTTGCGATTGACCATTGCTAGCAGAGCATTTGCGGCCATGGCGGCGCTGCTTATTGTCGCCGCGCCTTATGCGACCAACGCCCGCAGCTATCGGCACTTTATCGAAGGCAGCGCCAGCGGTGTGGCGCCCAGCAAAGTTGAGGGTGGCTTGCTGCTAATGGGGGGTGGTGATCGCAATCTGGATGCTATGCGATGGTTTTTTGCCAAGGCAGGGCATGGCCATATTGTGATTTTGCGTGCTTCGCAGAAAGGCGAGATCGGCAAAGAGTTTGTGCGCGAAATTGGCGGAATTCTGTCAGCCGAAACCTTTGTCATTCTGGATCGCAGCGCGGCCTTCGATCCCAAAGTGCTGGCGGCATTGCGCGGTGCGGATGGGATATTCCTCTCGGGCGGCGATCAAGCCCGCTATGTCCGCCGCTGGCGCGGCACGCCGATCGTAGAAATACTCGATGCGCATGTCGCGGCGGGCAAGCCGCTGGGCGGCACGAGCGCGGGCCTCGCGGTGCTGGGCGAGTATCTTTATGGCGCGATGGACGATCGCAGCATCACCAGCGAAGAGGCGATTGCTGATCCTTTTGGCGCGCACACCACAATCGAGCGCGATTTTCTGCATCTTGCATTGCTGCGCGGCAGTATCACCGACACCCATTTCAAGGAGCGCAACCGGCTGGGGCGCCTGTTTGCGTTCGTGGCCAAGGCGCAAACCATGCAGGGGCTGGGGGCCAAAGCGATTTTGGGCTTGGGCATCGATGAAAACACGGCAATGACGGTTGAGCCTGATGGCACTGGCCATATTTATGCAGAAACGCCAGATGGCGGCGCATGGCTGGTTGATGGCAAGACCCTACGTATCACCGCCAAGGCTGGCCCGCTTCAGGCAACCAGCGTCCGGGTAACCGGGATCGGCCCATCAACGCTCTTTCATTTGCCCGATGGAAAAGTCGAGCGGCCAACCTTTGTCAGAGACTACGCGGTTGTCGGCAATGGTGTTGAAAAGCTGCGCGATGCGCCGCTTCCCTAAGCGTTCTAGATCAGCCCTTTGGCCTTGAGCGAGACGTGCCCCTCGCGGCCGATAATAACGTGATCGTGAACTGCAACGCCAAGCAAGCGACCGGCTTCCATAATTTTTTGGGTGATCTGGATATCGGCGCGGCTAGGTTCGGGGCTGCCGCTGGGATGGTTGTGCACCAAAATCAGCGCTGCCGCTCCAATATCCATTGCTTTGTGGATGATCTTGCGCGGGTGGATGGCGGCTTCGTCGATATCGCCGTCGGCCACTTTGTCATCAAGGATCAGCCGGTTCTGGGTGTTCAGATAGAGCACGCGGACCCGCTCATGCGTTAGATGTGCCATATCGATGTGCAGATAGTCGAGCAGCGCGGGCCAGCTTGAAAGCACTGGCAATTCCTGCATGACCGAGCGGGCGAGGCGGCGCGACGCGATGGCGGCGATGCGAATTGACGCAGCGGCGGTTTCCTTGATCCCCGGCGTGGCCATCAGCGCGCGCGGATCTGCGTTGAAAACCCCAGCGAGGCTTCCGAATCGCTGAAGCAGCATGCGCGCCAGCGGCTTCACATCTTGGCGCGGAATGGCGGTCATCAGCAGATATTCGATCATCTCGTGATCGGCCAAAGCATCGTCGCCGCCTTCGAGGAGCCGTTTGCGCAGCCGCGCGCGGTGGCCCGAAGGATCAAGCCCCACCTCGCGCAAACGGTTTTCGCCCGCGCGCGCGGCGTTCCGTTCAGGAAAGAGCTTTGGTTCATCGTCCATGACACATCCGGTGTGGATTCTGCCAAAGCGGCCCCCACGACTTGAGCGCTTTGCATTGCCTAAGCCGCGCCGCTGCGCAAGAAGGGGATTGATGGCGCTTCATACCGATTTGGCTGAAAATACGCAGGACTCGTCCGCTGCTGCCGCCGAAAGCACGCGCCGCTGGCGCCGCCCTGCTTTGCTGGCGGGGGCCGCGTTGGCTGTGGGCGTCGCCGGACTGTGGCTGACCCGCGAACAGATTGCGCGCGGCATCATCGACGGTCAGGTAAGTTCACTGGCGCTGCCGATGCGCTACAAAATCGTTTCGATCGGCCCCGGGGTTCAAGTGCTACGCGATCTGGTGATCGGCGACCCAGCGCATCCCGACCTCACCATCGAGCGCGCCGAATTGAGCGTTGATTATACGCAGGGTTTGCCAAAAGCAGGAAAAATAAAACTCATTCGGCCAAGATTATACGGGAGTTTCCTTGGTAACAAACTCAGCTTTGGTTCGCTTGATCGCGTGCTTTTCGCCCCGGCGGCGGATAAGCAACCGCCCCGGTTGCCCGATCTAAACATCACGCTGGCCGATGGCCGCGCGCTGATCGACAGCGATTTTGGGCGGCTGGGGATCAAACTTGAGGGCGCAGGCCCTCTGCGCGGCGGCTTTGCCGGATCGGTGGCGGTGGTCGCGCCCGCGCTGCGGTTCGGGTCATGCGCGGCGGGGCGCACCACCGCGTTTGGCAAGCTCAGCGTGGACCAGGAACAGCCGCGTTTTGAAGGACCGCTGCGCATGGCCTCGCTGCGCTGCGCAGGCGGTATTGCAGCGGGGTCTGCCAGCATGCTGCTTGACGCGGGCGCGGACCGTTCGCTTCGCGATCTGCGCGCTAGCGGAGACTTGCGCAGCGGTGCGATTGTTACCCCGCAAGGCCGCTTGGCCTCGCTGGCGATGAAATTTGGGCTAACGCTCGCCGGAGGCGCGCTGAACGGGCGCGTGGCTGCCATAGGCTCTGATGTGCAAACTACGGCGGCTTCGGCTGGGCGGCTCGCGTTCGATGGGCTGGTGCGCTCCCGCAGCGGCACTGATGCGCTCGATGTGCGCGGCACGGTTGATGCGCGCGCCCTGCGGCGCGGTGCCGCGCTGGAGCAGGCGCTGGCCGCCGCACAAGCCAATAGCGCGGGCAGCTTGCTCGCCCCGATGATCGCGCAGGTGCGCGCGGCGTTGAAGCGCGAAGAGCCCGGCAGCAGGCTTAGCGGCGATGTAATTTATGGCCAGACGGCAGGCACGTGGCATGCGGCGGTGCCCAGCGCGGTTTTGCGCGGCGGCAGCGGGCAGAGCCTGCTCAATTTGTCGCGCATTGCGCTTACGGGCGGAGATGGGCGTTTGCCGCGCTTCACCGGCAATTTCATCAGCGGCGGCGAAGGTCTGCCGCAAATCACCGGGCGGGTGGAGCAAAACGGCGCGCAGGGCACATCATTGCATCTGGCCATGCCCGCGTATCGCGCGGGGAGCGAATCGCTGGCGGTGCCTGCGTTGCAGATTGTCCAGGCGGGGAACGGCGCGATTGGATTTTCGGGCGTGATCAAGGCTTCGGGCGCGATCCCGGGGGGCAGGGCGGACAATCTGGTGCTCCCGCTACAAGGCGCGGTGAGCGCGGGCGGCGCGCTCGCGCTGTTTCCGCGCTGTATCACGCCGCGTTTTGATCGGCTGACGTTGGGCGCGGCTGTGCTCGACGCGCAAACCATCAGGCTTTGTCCGGCTGGCTCAGCGATTGTTCGGCGCGGTCCGCGCGGAATCGAAGTTGCCGCCACTGCGCCCGCGCTGGCGCTCACCGGGCGGCTGGGCACCAGCCCGCTGGCGCTTAGCAGCGGTCCGATCAGCCTGCGCTGGCCCGGTGCGCTATCCGCCAGCGCGGTCACCGTCGCTCTGGGGCCAAAGGACGCGCAGAATCGCTTCTTGCTCGCCGCCGTCTCGGCGCGTCTCGGCCAATCCATCGTGGGTACCTTTGGCGGCGCTGAAGGCCGGCTCGCGGCGGTCCCGCTGGATCTGACCAAGGCGTCAGGCGATTGGGTCTACGCAGATGGCAAGCTATCGGTTTCGGGCGCCAGCTTCGATCTGGCCGATCGCACCGCCACCGCGCGGTTTGAGCCAATGATAGCGCGCGATGCGACGCTGACGTTCCAAAACAATCGTATCAAAGCCAATGCATTACTGCGTACAGCTGCTGCAGGGCATGAGGTGATGCGCGCTGTCGTCCTGCATGATCTCACGTCTGCGCGGGGCAGCGCCGATCTGCTGGTTGATGGTTTGACGTTTGATCAAGCCAAGGGCGGTTTGCAGCCCGATGATCTTAGCTTCCTCGCCAAAGGCTTGGTTGCCAACGTTAATGGCAAAGTCACCGGCAGCGGCCGGATCGATTGGGATGCCCGATCGCTTACAAGCACTGGCAGCTTTTCCAGCGATCAGCTTGATCTTGCAGCTGCTTTCGGGCCGGTGAAGGGCATTTCTGGCACGCTGCGCTTCGTCGATCTGATCGGCATGGTCACCGCGCCGCATCAGGTGCTGAAGGTTGCCTCGGTCAATCCCGGGATCGAAGTGATCGACGGCATGATCGATATCGAGCTGCAGCCCGATCAGGTGATCCGGCTTAATGGCGCGCGTTGGCCGTTTGTTGGCGGAACAGTCTCGCTCGAACCCACCGATCTCAGGATGTCGATCCTCGAG
>JBBRXQ010000193.1:0-5143 GCA_038238515.1 Sphingomonadales bacterium
GTGAATACTCGCCAGCCTGGCCGGGTTACCTGCCAATCAAGTCCGTAGGTAAATCGTGCGCCGTCTTCGATCCGATCATAGCCGGGGAAGCGATTAAGCGAAAACAGGTTGGAGGTTTCAAGCTCGACCGCGCGCGAATCCTCGTCTGGTATGGCCAGGTTGCGCACACGCGGCGTGGCCACAATCTGGAAACGCGGCGTCAGCACTTGCGTGCCGCCCAGCAGGCGTCCGATCAGCGGCCACTTCACATCGACCGCAGCGGTGGCGATGCCGCGCCCTTGCCAGCCAGTTTCGCCGCGATAGACCGCATTTGAGGTTAGCTCGTTGCGGCTGGAATGATACACATCGCTGCGGAGCAGGCCGGTAAAGGTGATTTCCTGACCCAAGCCATTGATGAACCGGCGATCCCATTGCGCGCGGGCAAAGGCGCGCTGGGTGTTTTGCCCGCTGGTTCGGGTGATCGCCAGACTGTTCACCTCAAGCTCAAGCTTGCCGCCGATCCCGGGCACATCAAGCCGCCGCCGATAATCCAGCGCTGGCAGCGCGATCGGCACAAGGCCTTGCCGATCACCAGCGGTCAACGTTTGGACCGCCCAGCCGGCGAGGCTGAAATAGCTATCGGCATCGATCCGTTCGAGATTGATCGTGGAGCGGAGGCGATTTTCACGGCTGATATCATAGCGGCGCAGGAAGGTGCGGTCGCTGGCATAGCGGCCGTATCCCGTCAGGCTCCAATTTTCAGACAATTGGAACCGGCCATTGGCCTCAAAATAGCCTCGGATCTGATTGCGCGTAATGCCAGGATCACCGTTCGTGAGCGCGTTGATGCGTCCGCTCTGTGTGATGTAGCCCGCCAATTGATAGGCACCATTGCTGGTAAGCTGACGAAAGCGTCCCGAAATCATCGGCAGCGCTTCTGTAAAAATCGAGGCGGTTACGGCTAGATCGCGGTTCTCAGCCAGTCGCCAATAATAGGTACCGCCAAGCTCGGCCCCATTGCTTGGGCTAAGCCGAAAGCTTGGGATGAGCAGGCCGCTGCTGGCACGAAAATCAGACGTGTGGGATAGACCCGGCAGCGATAGCAGCGGCAGGCCAAACATGCGCAAAGTTGCGCCCTTATAATAAACGCGCTTTTTTGCGGCGTCGAAGGTTACTTTAACGGCGGTAATTTCCCAGCTCGGATTTTTGGGGCAACCATCGCTGTCTTCAATCGAGCAGCCCGAGTAGGCCGCATTGCTGAGCTCAAGATTGCCCGTGTCCTCGCGCTTGCCGCTTGTTGCTGCGATCCGACCACCGCCGCGCAGCACCAAAAGCATGTCCTCAATCGCCCCCGCTTTCAGCGTATCGGTCAATTCGATTTTGTCGGTGTAGAGCACATTGCCGCTCTCATCGACCAATCGGATGTTCCCCATCGCTTCGATCACACCTGACTTGCGGTTCCACACGATAGAATTCGCGCGCACTGTTTGATCTTCGCGGCGGAGCACGACATTGCCCGTCGCGGTCACCAGATCGGAATCGCGGGCATATTGCAGCGCATTGGCCTCGAAGCGGATTTGTTCTTCAATCGGGGTCGCGCTTGAGGCGGATTGCGGCACTGAAGCGGTCGCTGCTTCGGCTTCGGCTTCTTGTGAGACTGTGCTGGGCAATTCTGCCTCAGCGACCTGAGCAAACGCGTTGCAAGGGACTGAGGCAGCCGTCACGCTAAACACGGCGCTCAGGGTGCCAAGCTTACGCAAGCGTCGGAAAAAGGCTTGGCGTAAAGGCCGCACGGCGGGTTGCATGGCTTGCCTATCGCATCAGCGCGCCCTAACTGCAAACGCACAATTGAGGCTTTGCGCAGGGTTCGCGCGGGGATTATGCCGGTTTGCGACAGGAGCACATGAATGAATATCGTTTTTGCCAAGGCCGATACAGCTCTGCCCCGGCTCCTTGCGCGTATTGTCGCTCAGGGCGCTCTGCCCGAAAGCACCGATCCGCTGGTGCGCGAGGCGGCAGCGGCGGCGCGGTTTGGTGGCAAGGCCGGGCAAGTGTTTGAAGCGTTTGTTAGCACCGATGGAGCCTTGCGGCGCCTTGCCTATGCTGGAATTGGCGAAGCGACTGCTTCGGGCAGAATCGCAGCACTAGAGCGCGCAGGCGGCGCGCTGACCGCGAAATACATCGCCTCGGGCGAGACCGCGATGGCCATCGATTTCGGTGGTAGCGGACTGGTCGCGGCGGAAGCGGCTGCTGTGCTGCTGGGCGCGCGGCTGCGCGGATGGCGGCATGATGTTTACCGCACCAAGCTGAGCGATGATCAGAAGCAATCGTTAACTGATGTTATCGCGCTTCATGCGCCCGAGGGCACCGAAGAGGCTTGGCAAACCGAAAGCGCGATTGCCGAAGGGGTAGAGTTTACCCGCGAACTGGTGACCGAGCCAGCCAATGTGATCTATCCGGAGAGCTTTGTCGCGGCCTGCGAGGCGCGGTTGGCAGGCACGGGGATCGAGATCGTGGTGCTAGACGGCGCGCAAATGGCCGAGCTTGGCATGGGAGCGCTGCTGGGCGTTTCGCAAGGTTCGGTGCGCCCGCCGCGCATGCTGGCGATGCGGTGGAAGGGCCGGGCGGGGGTTAAGCCAACGGCATTTGTTGGCAAGGGCGTTACCTTCGACACCGGCGGAATTTCGATCAAGCCGGCGGCGGGCATGGAAGATATGAAATGGGACATGGGCGGCGCAGCGGCGGTGGCGGGCACGATGCTTACCCTCGCACGTCGCCGCGCGGCGGCTGATGTGATCGGCGTTTGCGGCCTCGTTGAAAACATGCCCGACGGCGCGGCGCAGCGGCCGGGTGATGTGGTCACCTCGATGTCTGGCCAGACGATAGAGGTGATCAATACTGACGCTGAAGGCCGCTTGGTGCTGTGCGATGCGGTGACCTGGGTGCAAAAAACATATGCGCCCGCCACGATCATTGACCTCGCCACGCTGACCGGAGCTATCATCGTCTCACTAGGCCATGAGCATGCGGGCATGTTTTCAAACGATGATCTGCTTGCCAGCCAGCTTGATGCGGCGGGCAAGGCGAGCGGCGATACGCTCTGGCGCTTCCCGCTAGGCGCGGCTTACGACAAGCTCATCGACAGCCCGATTGCCGACATGAAAAACGTGGGGCCGCGCTATGGCGGTTCGATCACTGCGGCGCAGTTCATACAGCGGTTTGTCGATAAGGGCGTGGTGTGGGCGCACCTCGATATCGCGGGCACGGTGTGGATCGACAAGCCTGGGGCGACGCATGAGAAGGGTGCGACCGGCTTTGGCGTGCGGCTGCTCGACCGCTATGTGCGCGACGTGCTCGAAGCCTAAAGCGCGCGAGGGTGCGCGTCGATTTCTATCAGTTGACGCGCGATCCGGCAGAGCTGGTGCTGCCGCTGTTGGCGCGCAGCGCCATCGCGGCGGGGGAGCGGATGCTGGTCGTTTCGGCAGATCGGCCGCAGTTGGACCGGATCAGCGAAGCGTTGTGGGCGCGGCTACCCGAGAGCTTTTTGGCGCATGGGCATGCCGGCGGCGCGCACGATGCGCGCCAGCCGATCCTGCTTTCGGATTGCTGCGAATCGGCCAATGGCGCTAAGTTTATGGCGCTGGCTGATGGGACTTGGCGCGAGGCTGAGGCGATGGCGCGGGTTTTCCTGCTGTTTCCGCCGGAGATGATCGACGATGCACGCGGCTGCTGGCGCATGCTGGGCACGCGGGAAGGCGTTGAGCGCAAATACTGGCGTCAGGAGGGCGGGAAGTGGCGCGAAGGGCCTTGAGCGCTTGCGCAGACTAACCGCGCACCTTGCAGCGCAGCACGAACCCGGCTAGGGGCGCGCCCAACGCACAATCATAACCTCGCAAGGAATTCCCGATGGCGGTTACCCGCACTTTTTCGATCATCAAGCCCGATGCCACGCGCCGCAACCTGACCGGCGCGGTTACCAAGATGCTCGAAGAAGCGGGCCTGCGCGTCGTCGCCTCGAAGCGCATTCATTTGAGCCGCGAACAGGCCGAGGGCTTTTATGCCGTCCATGCCGAGCGCTCGTTTTTTGGTGAGCTGGTTTCGTTCATGATTTCCGGCCCGGTCGTGGTGCAAGTCCTCGAAGGCGAAGACGCGATGCAGCGCAACCGCGACATCATGGGCGCGACCAACCCGGCCAATGCCGAGCCCGGCACAATCCGCAAGGAACTGGCCGAATCGATCGAAGCAAATTCGGTGCATGGTTCAGACAGCGATGAAAACGCGGCGATCGAGATCGCTTACTTCTTCAAGCCCGAAGAAATTGTTGGCTGATTGACCGCAGGCTAGCCTCGCAAAAGGGCTCGCTCCCCCGCGCAGGCGGGGGCCTCTGTCGGTGATACAGAGCGGTTGATCTTAAACCTGCCGGAAACCTCCGCCTTCGCCGGGGAGCGGATGTTGTTGAGCGGATATGCTCCGGCTCAAAACTCCATCATTGCCGCCAGTTTGCGCGGGGCGATGTTGAGCCAACTGCGGCGCAGCCATTCCGCGATATCGTCCCAATCGTTTTCATCGCAGTCGAGCCGGATCGCGATCCAGCTGTCGCCGAAATACGCCGGGCGATAAAAGCGCTCTGGATCGTTTTCGATCAGTTGTTGCTGCTCATCGAGGCCGCTGATCTTGACCAGCAGCGCAACTTTGCCATCACCGTGGTGATCCGTGCTGACATAGGCGAATTTCTTGCCCTTGATCATGCCGAAGCACGCCATGCCGTGGCTGGTCACTTCGTCCACATGTGGCAACGCAACCGCGCGTTCGCGCACCATCGCGGTGAGCGCATCGGGCCCCGTCGCGCTCCCGACTAGCGCGGCGAGGCAGCGCGAATAGAGCTGATGCTCGGCGATTAGCACGCGCGCGGCCAGCCGTTCGGCATTGTCACCCGGCATGATCACCACCGCAGTCTGCCCTAGAATAGGCCCTTCATCGAGCTGTGCTGTGACCAGATGCACAGTGCAGCCGCCGTGGCTGGCGCCCGCCGCTAGCGCGCGTTCGTGGGTGTGGAGGCCGGTATATTTCGGCAAGAGCGAGGGATGGATATTGACCATCCGGCCTTCCCAGCGCGCGACAAATTCGGCGCTCAAGATGCGCATATAGCCGGCCAGCGCAATGA
>JBBRXQ010000194.1:0-5132 GCA_038238515.1 Sphingomonadales bacterium
CGCTTGGCGGTAGAGCGATTTGATGAGGCCGGGGTTGGCGTGGTCACGCGCGCCGCGATCGGGGCTGAGGGCACCAAGACTTTCGATCAGCGCTATCCGGTGGCGGGCAGCGCGAACGCTGCGGTCTCGCTGTGGATCATGGCCAGCGATGGCAGCGCGCGTGTGCAAGTCGATCTGGGGCCAGACAAGGACATCTATCTGGCGCGGGCCGATTGGTCGCCCGATGGCAAGACGCTTTATGTCCAGCGCGAAAACCGCGCGCAGACCGTGCTCGATATGCTCAGCGTCGATCCGCTCACGGGAAAGTCTACCGTGTTGTTTACCGAGCGCGCCGCGCCGAATGGTTGGATCAACCTTTCCAACAGCTATCGCTTTCTCAAGGATGGGAGCCTGATCTGGCTTGCTGAGCGCGATGGCTTTGCCCACTTGTATCGCTATCGCGGCGGCGCTTGGCAGCAATTGACCAAGGGGCCGTGGGTGGTCACCAGTTTGGTTGGCATCGACGAAAAGGCCGGGCGGGTAACATTCACCGCGACAAAAGACGATGTGCTGGCACCGCAGATTTATGCGCTCGATCTGAATGCGCCGGACACGCTTACCCGGCTCACCGATCAGGGCTTCACCAACGATGGCTCAATGGACCCCAAGGGCCAAACTTTGGTCGTTTCGCGCACCGCAGACCGCCAGCCGCCGCAAGCCTATCTGGCGGACGCGAGCGGAAAGCGCTTGTCGTGGATTGAAGAAAACCGGATCGAGGGCGCGCACCCTTACGCGCCCTATCTTGCCAGCCACCGCCCGGCATCGTTCGGCACGCTGAACGCGGCAGATGGCACGTTGCTCCACTGGATGATGATCACCCCGCCGCTGGAGCCGGGCAAACGCTATCCGGTGTTCAGCGATCACTATGGCGGGCCGCATGCGCAAGTGGTTGATCGCGGTTGGCAGGGCGCGCTGGCGCAGGCGATTGTCGACAAGGGCTATATCTATTTCCAGCTCGACGGGCGCGGTTCAGACAATCGCGGGGTCGCCTTTGAAACCGCGATTTCTCGCGCGATGGGCTCAGTCGAAGTGGCCGATCAGCTGGTTGGCGCAAACTATCTGAAAACGCTGGACTACGTTGATCCCAAGAAGATCAGCACGTTCGGCTGGTCCTATGGCGGCTATATGACGCTCAAGATGCTTCAGGCCAATCCGGGCGTCTATGCCGCCGGGATCGCGGTCGCGCCTGTCACCCGCTGGGAGCTTTACGATACGCATTATACCGAGCGCTATCTCGGCGATCCCAATAAGGATCCCAAGGTTTATGCGGCTTCGGGCGCGCTGGCCGATGCGGGCAAGATCGCCGATCCACTGCTCGTGATCCACGGCATGGCGGATGACAACGTGGTGTTTGAAAACACCACCGCGCTCGTCGCCAAAATGCAGGCCGCAGCGGTGCCGTTTGAGATGATGCTCTATCCCGGCTTCACCCACCGAATTAGCGGGCCCAAAGTCAGCAAGCATCTGTACGAAACGATGTTTCGCTTTCTGGATCGCCACGGGGCGGGGCCCGAGAGCTAGATTCCGGAGCGTTAGATTTCGGCGCGCTAGATTTCGGCGCGCTAGGTTGCGCAAAAATAGTTAGCGCTTGGCAGCGCGAATGCGGTCGCTACTAAGCGGCAATCGGCTTCCTGCGCGGGGCCAAATGGAGAATGCAGCATGGGTTATCGGGTAGTGATCGTGGGCGCGACGGGCAATGTTGGCCGCGAGATGCTCAATATCCTCGCCGAGCGCGAGTTTCCTTGCGACGAGGTGGCGGTGGTCGCGTCGCCGCGCAGCCAAGGGTTGACGATGGAATTCGGCGACACTGGCAAGATGCTCAAAGTGCGCAGTATCGAGAACTTCGATTTCACTGGTTGGGACATTGCGCTGTTCGCCATCGGCTCTGGCCCCACTAAAATGTATGCGCCCAAGGCCGCCGCTGCCGGCTGCGTGGTGATCGATAACTCTTCGCTCTATCGGATGGACCCCGATGTGCCGCTGATCGTGCCCGAGGTAAACCCTGAAGCCATCGACGGCTACAAGCGTAAAATGATCATTGCCAATCCCAACTGTTCCACCGCGCAGATGGTCGTGGCGCTAAAGCCGCTGCACGATGCGGCTAAGATCTTGCGCGTGGTGGTGGCTACCTACCAATCGGTCTCCGGCGCGGGCAAGGACGGGATGGATGAGCTATTTGAGCAAAGCCGCGCGATCTTCGTTGGCGATCCGGTCGAGGTGCGCAAATTCACCAAGCAGATCGCGTTCAACGTGATCCCGCATATCGATGAATTCCTTGATGATGGCTTCACCAAGGAAGAATGGAAGATGGTGGTCGAGACCAAAAAAATCCTCGATCCCAAGATCAAGATCGTGGCCACGTGCGTGCGCGTGCCCGTGTTCGTCGGCCATTCTGAGGCGATCAGCATCGAGTTTGAAAACGAGATTTCGGCGGTGGAGGCGCAGGATTTGCTGCGCGAGGCACCGGGCATCATGTTGATCGATAAGCGCGAAGATGGAGGCTATATCACCCCCATCGAATGCGTTGGCGATTTTGCGACCTATGTCAGCCGGGTGCGCGAAGATCCCACGATAGACAACGGGCTGATGCTGTGGTGCGTGTCTGATAACTTGCGCAAAGGCGCTGCGCTCAATGCGGTGCAGATCGCTGAGCTGCTTGGCCGCCGTCACCTTAAAAAGGGTTGATGGGGCTCAGCCGCGCATCGGTCAGGTTTGCGGTAACGAAGCCACGCTTGCACCGCGCGAACTAAAGCAACATTCCATCGCATGGCCGATGCGGGCATGGTAGCCGTTGTATGATCTTGCATTGCGCGCCTTGGAGACGATGACGACGATGTTAGCACAGCTTGATCTGCTGCACGGTATAGCTGGGTTGCTGGTCGGCTTTCTGGTTGGCATGACCGGTGTTGGCGGCGGCTCTTTGATGACGCCAATACTTGTGCTGCTGTTCGGGGTTAGCCCGGGCACTGCGGTGGGCACCGATCTGCTGTTTGCGGCACTCACCAAGACCGTCGGCACCGCAGTCCATGGTCGGCGCCAAAGCATCGATTGGAAGATCGTTCGGCGGCTGGCTGCGGGCAGCGTTCCTGCGGCTGCGGTAACGATCTATGCGCTGTCGTGGCTTGGCAAATTGGGCAAGGAAACCAACGGGGTGATCCTCACCGTGCTGGGCTGCATGCTAATCCTCACCGCCATCGCCACGCTGATGCAAAAACGCATCGCAACTTATGCCAAGGCCCACGAGCGGATGGGCGAAGAGAATGCGTTGGTGCCCACAATTGTATTGGGCATGATATTGGGCACGGTTGTCTCGATTACCTCGGTGGGGGCTGGCGCGATCGGGGTCACGGTGTTGCTTACGCTCTATCCGGCGCTGCGCGTGGCGCGGATCGTTGGCACTGATATTGCCCATGCCGTGCCGCTCACGCTGGTCGCCGGGTTTGGCCATTGGCTCATGGGCGGGGTTGATCCGCTGCTGTTGCTCAATCTGCTGATCGGCTCGATCCCCGGTGTGATCGTCGGCAGCATGATTTCTACCCGCTCGGCCGATCATATCCTGCGCCCAGTTTTGGCGGCTGTGCTGCTGGTTTCAGGCTTCAGGCTGCTTTCTTGACTCAGGAAACCTTTGCCGGGTTTGACGATGCGCCGCTGGCGCTGCACCGGTTGGGCGCAGGTCGCCCCGTGATTTTGCTTCACGGGCTGTTTTCCTCGGCGCAGGTCAATTGGGTGAAATTTGGCACCGCCGCGCGGCTGACCGAAGCGGGATTTGAATGCCTGATGCCCGATCTGCGCGCGCATGGGCAAAGCCCCGCGCCCCATGATCCCTCGGCCTACCCCACAGACGTGCTGGCGCGCGATCTCAAGGCGCTGACGGAGCATTTGGGGCTCACCGCCAAGGACGGGGGCTATGATCTGGTCGGCTTCTCGCTCGGCGCGCGCACAGCGGCCCGCGCGGTAATCGGAGGGCTCGCGCCCAATCGGCTGGTGCTGGCAGGGATGGGGCTGGAAGGGCTGGCCGGATGGGCGCGGCGGCAGCAATTTTTTGCCGATGTGCTCGATCGGTTCGGCACCATCGAACGCAGCGATCCAGCGTACTTCGCGCAGCAATTCCTAAAGACCATGGCGGTGGACCGCGCAGCAGTGCGCCTGTTGCTCGGCGCTAGCGCAGATACTAGCATGGACGATCTCGCCGCGATCACGATGCCCACGCTGGTGCTCTGCGGGGCCGACGACAACGACAACGGTTCGGCTGATAACCTCGTCGCCGCGCTGCCCAATGCCAGGCGCGGGATCATCAGGGGCACGCACATGAGTTCGGTCACGTTCCCTGATCTGGGAAATGAATTGGCGGCCTATCTCGGGCGCTAAGGTTCGAATTGTTTCTGATGACGCTGATTTCTAAGCTGAATCCAAGCAATGCTGGACTGAAATCTGAGACCATATAAGCTCAGATCAGCGCTTCATTGGTAAAGGCTCGTGCTTTTCTTGCAGGCTACCACCACCGACACGACTTCGCGAAACTGTTACAAACTCAGCACCCATTCGCCGGGCAAGACGATCAGAAGTTTGCTGACTGTGCAGCTCTTTTGAGCCTCGTTCAGTACGATCTCCCATTTTCTCTCTCCACTCTACGACATACACAAATTGTGCACGTAAAATATACTCAAAGCCAGCTTTCGTTCGGATGTTTCGACAGCTACGTTGTAAGAGGTGCATATATCATTTGTGAGAACATATGAAGAACGAATTTAAAGCGATTAGCCACCCGGAACTCATTTTTGGTATCGCTGGCGCGATCGGAATTGACATAAATTCAATCAACCGCACACTCTCTGACGCACTAAAGTCGGTCGGTTACAAATCGGTTCTAATCCGGATTACTGACGAAATTGACAGCGAGATCACCAACGTCCCAAAGCTACCGAACGACGGTTTTTTTTCTAACATCTCGTACAAGATGACACATGCAAGCGAAGTGTGCCGAAAGTATAAAGCGCCAGACACACTCATGCGGTTCGCCATAAATGCCATTCGTCGCCACCGAGCGAAAGTGGCAGTTAGTGATACTCCGGACCCGCCCGAGGAACAGGTCC
>JBBRXQ010000195.1:0-5125 GCA_038238515.1 Sphingomonadales bacterium
AGGACATCGGTTTCGATATTGGCGACTTCGAGATGGAGGCTATCGTTCACAGCTGCGCCTCTGGCACTGAGCCGCCGTAATGTCCACAATCACTCGTTCTTATCACCTTGGCTTATCACCTTGGCTTATCACCTTAGCTTATGCCAGCGCGCGAAGATGGCAGTTGGCAGCAGGCGGCCATCTGCGCCCTCTTCGCGGACTGCCAGATCGCCGTGCTCGATCACGCCGGGCAAATGGCCCAGCGCTTCATCGAGCAGGCCCGCCAGCGCGAGGCTGGACATGCGCACGGCATAGACGGTGAGGAACAGGAAGCGGCTTTGCGCATCGAGCAATTGTGCGAGGTCGCCGACCAGCGTGGGCAAGCCTTCCTCAAGCCGCCAAACCTCGCCCTCTGGCCCGCGCCCGAATTTGGGCGGATCGAGGATGATGCCATCATAGCGCTTTTCGCGGCGCACCTCGCGCGCGGCAAATTTCACCGCATCATCGACAATCCAGCGAATCGGGCGATCATCCATCCCCGAAAGCGCAGCGTTGGCGCGCGCTTGGACCACCGATTTTTTTGAAGCATCGAGATGCGTGACCGGGCCATAGCGCGATAGCGCGAGCGAGCCGACGCCGGTGTAGCCGAACAGGTTTAGCGTAGAGAAAGTGGCGGCCTCTTTCGCTGCTTCCCCGCCCCCAACATTACCTGCTTCCCCGCGAAGGCGGGGATCTGGGCCGGGTGTAGCTGCGTTGTCCTGCATGAGGTCCCCGCCTTCGCGGGGAAGCGGGGAAAATTGGGGAAGCTGCTCAATGTCCTTGGGGAGTGGAGGCGCGCCCAATTGCCCCCCCATCCAATCCCACACCGGGGCCATATCGGGGAAGAAACCGAGGTGGCGGAATGGGGTGCAGCTGGCGGTGAAGCGCACGTCATCGCGCGTCAGCTCCCACCCGGCTTGCGGCACTGGGCCATTATACTGCCAGCGCCCGCCGCCTTCATCGTCCGAGCCGGGAACGAATTCGCCATGCGCATCCCAAACGGACAGGCGTGGCCGCCAGAGGGCCTGCGGATCGGGGCGAATGAAGCGGTAACTGCCATAGCGCTCAAACTTTCGCCCATTGCCCGAATCGAGCAGCGCGAAATCATCCCAGCCCTCGCCCACCATCAGTTGAGGCTGGATAAGCAGCTTTGCCATTAGCCGCCTCGCGGGGTCGCGCGCTCGGCGATCCAACCGGAGACGGTGTCATAATCGCCGGGCAGCCGGGTGCAGGCCTCTTCGCGCTCAAACAAGTCGCCCATCCGCGTGGGCAATGCGGGCCGAACCCCGGTGCCGCGCTCAACCGCGTCGCGGAATTTGGCCGGGTGCGCGGTGGCCAGTGTGACCACAGGAACGTCAGCGGGGATACCTGACACGGTGCGCGCGGCGTGCAACCCAATGGCGGTGTGCGGATCGAGCACTTGGCCGCAAGCCTCGTGCGCCCAGCGCATGGCGCGCGCCATATCGTGCGCTTCGGCGCGCACGCTGGTGAAGAGCGCGGCGGCGCCTTCGCGCTGCGCATTGCTAAGCTGCATCGCCTTGCTTGCCTCGAACTGCTTCATCTGCGCCGCAAGCGCCGCGCCGTCGCGCCCGCCGCAATCATACAGCAGCCGTTCGAAATTAGACGAGACCTGGATATCCATCGAAGGAGCGGCGGTTTCCGTAACGGTGCCCGCCGAATAATCGCCGGTGGAAAGCGCGCGATGGAGAATATCGTTTACATTGGTGGCAACGATCAGCCGCTCGATCGGCAGCCCCATTTGCGCCGCGACGTAGCCTGCAAACACATCGCCGAAATTGCCCGTAGGCACCGAAAACGCGACCTTGCGCTGAGGCGCGCCGAGCTGGAGCGCAGCGGCGAAATAATAGACCACTTGC
This sequence comes from Sphingomonadales bacterium, assembly GCA_038238515.1. Classification (GTDB taxonomy): domain Bacteria; phylum Pseudomonadota; class Alphaproteobacteria; order Sphingomonadales; family Sphingomonadaceae; genus Novosphingobium. The sequence goes on from JBBRXQ010000195.1 coordinate 1,896, forward strand.
GCCATCAGCCGCGCCCAGTTGATCGAATTGACCGCGCCGATGGCAAACCGGCTGGTGAGCATGGAATCATTAAACATGCGCTTCACCATCGCCTGCGCATCATCAAAGCTGCCGTCCATCGCGATATTATGGACATTGGGCGCGCGCACCGTGGTCATCTGGCGGCGCTGCACATCGCTAACCCGGCCATGCGGGTGGATCATGAAGATATCCACTTTGGCGCGGCCCGCCACAGCATCAATGGCAGCCGAGCCGGTGTCGCCCGAGGTTGCGCCCACGATAGTGAGGTGATCTTCGCGGCGTGCCAGAAATTCCTCAAACAACAGCCCGAGCAATTGCAGCGCCACATCCTTGAACGCCAAAGTTGGCCCGTGAAACAGCTCAAGCAGCCACTGCCGCTCATCAAGCTGGGCCAGCGGGGTAATTGCCGCGTGGGCAAAGCGGCCATAGGCCTGTTCGCACAATTCGAGCAGCCGCGCGGGCGCGATGCAATCACCGACAAACGGCTGCATCACCCGTTGCGCGAGCTGCGCATAAGGCAACCCGGCCATCGCAGCGATCTCTTCCGGCGAAAAGTGCGGCCACGTTTCGGGCACATACAGCCCGCCATCGCTGGCCAAGCCAGCAAGCGTTGCCCCTTCAAAATCGAGCGAAGGCGCAGCGCCCCGCGTGCTCACATACTTCATCGGAAGTTCCCCCTCGGCCTTATTTGCCGACTAGTCGCGCGGGCGCGGCGTGGCAAGACGGCTTCGCAGCGCTAGCGCATAGATGATCAGCGCGACGGCTGCGAACAGAAACCATTGCACGGCATAGGCGAGATGGTTGTTGGCGATGGTGCCGGGATCGGGCCGGGCGTTGGCTTGCAGCCCGGCGAGCGGCGGATCGGCGACAAGCCGCGCGCCGCCGACTTTGTAGGGAGCGATAAAGCCGCTGACCATGCCGCCCGCCCACTGCGGCGGGGCGGGATCGCGTGACCAGCCGATCTGAACATAAGCAGTTGCGCCAGCGCCTGTATCGCAGGGTGCGATCTGGACATAGCCCGGCTCCCCCTTGGCATTGCGGCCGCCAACAGATTCCCACTCGCCTTCGCGAAAGCGGCAATCGAGCTTGGCCCGCCGATAAAGCGAGGCCTGAACCGCCGCCTTTCCGCCCAAAGGATAGGCGACCGGCGCGGGATTGGCGGCAGCGGCGGCATATTGCGCGAGCAAGCCTTCTTTCTGCCGCAGCCTGTCAATCTGCCAAAAGCCAAGGCGGATCATGTAAGCAACTGCAAGCAGCACAAGCAGCGTCGGCAGGATGGGAATGCGGCGAATCATGAGTTTCGCCGCAACATTACCATCAGCAACGTGGTTTTCACCAAACGCAGCGCAGCGGTCATCGTGAGCGGGACCAGCGGCACCCAGATCAGCGCTTGTGCCCAGAGCGGCGGGCGGAAGGTTTCGTCAAGCCAGAGGGCGGCTGCGATCAGGGCAATTGTTAGCGGCAGGACAATGAGGAATTGCATCCGCCCTTGCGGCTCAAAACGTGCGAATTCTAGCCCGCAGGCGCTGCATTCGGGGGCGAACGCGGCGGGCGTTTCCCATAGGGTGCGCGCGCCGCACCCCGGACACAAACCGAAAAGGGCAGCCTGGGGGATCCCCGGCTGCCCTTTCGTATGATGGCCTTCAGCCAATTGGGTCACTCAATCGGAGCGCCCCAGCCGCCCCAGACATAGACCGCGACGAACAGGAACAGCCACACCACGTCGACGAAATGCCAATACCATGCCGCCGCTTCAAAGCCGAAATGCTGGCGCGGGGTGAAGTGCCCGGCAAGCGCGCGTAGCACGCAGACAAACAGAAAAATCGTGCCGACGATCACGTGGAAACCATGGAATCCGGTCGCCATGTAAAACGCCGAACCATACGTGTTGCCGCCAAAGGCAAACGGCGCATGCATGTATTCGTAAGCCTGAATCGACGAGAACAGCACGCCGAGCGCGATGGTGGCCCAGAGGCCCTGCTTCAGCCCGGTGCGATCCCCAGTGATCAGCGAATGATGCGCCCAGCTGACCGTGGTGCCCGAGCAGAGCAGAATCAGCGTATTCAGCAGCGGAAGATCGAACGGATCCATCACCGCCTCGATCGCCTTGGGCGGCCATTGGCCCGCGACCACTTCGGTCAGCGCATTCGGGAACAGCGAGAAATCGAAGAACGCCCAGAACCAGCCGACGAAGAACATCACTTCCGATGCGATGAACAAGATCATGCCATAGCGCTGATGCAGCTGCACCACGGGGGTATGATCGCCCGCATGCGCTTCTTTGATCACTTTGCCCCACCATGAGAAAAATGTGATCGCGACGCCCGCAACACCGAGAAAAAAAAGCGCGAGGCCGCCTGTCATCTTGTGCATCCACAGCGCGCCGCCGCTGGTCATGACAAGCGCCGAAACCGCGCCGATGAACGGCCAGATATCAGGCGGGAGAATGTGATAATCGTGGTTCTTAGCGCCGGACATGATCGCCTGTTACCCTCGCGTTAGTGATGCTTCGCCCCGGCTCTTACCGGGCCAATGCGACCCGGTCCAGAGGCTTTGCACCAGTTTTGCGCGTACTGGGGGAGATACTGTCTGCCGCCTCAAGGAATGTGTAGGACAGCGTGATTTCGGGCACATCGCGCGCGTTTGGATCCTTCATCATATCGGGATCGACATAATAGATCACCGGCATGCGCACTTCCTGCCCCGGCTGAAGCGTTTGCTCGTTAAAACAGAAGCACTGGATCTTGTGGAAATAGACGCCAGTCTGCTCAGGCTGGACATTGAACGTGGCACGCCCGGTGATCGGACGGTCGGAAAGGTTTTTGGTGATAAAGAACGCCATCTTGCGTTCGCCCATCCTGCCGTCCTGTTTCACTTGTTCGGGGCGGAACATCCACGGCAGACCGCTTCCGATATTGGAATCAAACCGTACCGTGATCGGCTGACCGGATACTTTAACTTCGGCGGCCTGCTGGGCGCTTGATCGCTGCGTGGTGCCATTGTAGCCCGTGGCTTGGCAAAACATCCGGTAAAGAGGCACTGAGGCATAGCCAAGGCCGAGCATGGCGAGGGCAAAGCCTGCGGCGATCCGCGCAACCTTGCGGTTTTTATCAGCCATGGTTGCTGGCGCGGCGCTGGCCATTATTCTTGCCCCGCCTGCTGGCCAGATTGCTGACTGGCCGCCTGCTGACTGGCCGCCTGCTGGGCCG
>JBBRXQ010000196.1:0-5109 GCA_038238515.1 Sphingomonadales bacterium
CATCGAGGCCCAGTGCATAGAGCAGCGCAGTGACCGGCAGCTTGCGCTTGCGGTCGATGCGCACGTTGACGATGTCCTTAGCATCGAATTCGAAATCGAGCCACGAACCGCGATACGGAATGACGCGCGCCGCAAACAGATACTTGCCCGAAGAATGCGTCTTACCGCGATCGTGATCAAACAACACGCCCGGCGAACGGTGCATCTGGCTGACGATCACGCGCTCGGTGCCGTTGATAATGAAGGTGCCGTTGTCGGTCATGAGCGGGATATCACCCATGTAGACATCCTGCTCCTTGATATCGTTCAGGCTCTTGGTCTCGGTCTCGTTATCCACCTCAAAGGTCGCCAGCTTGAGCGTGACCTTCATTGGCGCGGCATAAGTGATCCCGCGCGCGCGGCACTCGTTGGTGTCATACTTGGGCGATTCGAGGATGTAGCCATCCTTTTCCTTGATATCGAGGCTGGCAGTGCCCGCAAAATCCTGAATCGGAAACACCGAGCGCAGCGTCTTTTCCAGACCCGAAACATAGCCCGTGGCGTGATCGGAGCGAAGGAATTGCTCATACGATTCGCGCTGTACCTCGATCAGGTTAGGCATTTCCACGACTTCGTGGATGTCGCCAAAAATCTTGCGAATGCGCTTTTTCAAACCAGCGCGGGCCGGGGTGCCTGAAGGCGTTGCTTGAGATGCCATGAAGGAGAATGCCTCTTTCGATCAATCGGTTGCCGGAGAAATCCGGCGGAATTGTGCCCACCACGCGAGCGCGACGAACGTCTGGAATGCGCAAAAGGCCAAGGGCAGTCGCAATAGCGAAGCCCATAGCCAAAGCCCAATATTTATCACGTGGAAACCCAAATGCTTCCTTCCGAATGCCCTCCCCCGTGCATGGGAAGGCCTTGCTCGAAGCATGGGGCGTGTTTGGCATATAGGAACCGCTTGACTCCAAGTCAAACCCTACAGGGAACAACGCCTACGCAATCCCGTTTAACCCGCCCCTCAATACCGAAACCCTCGCACCTGCGGGGTTGGGGGTTTGCGCGTGGGGTTGTCGTTGAGCACGAGTTCGACCAGCGCGGTGTCATAAAATTCGTGGAGCTCGCTGATCGCGCCATTGGTGATGGTGAACACCTGGCAATAGGTCTGGTCGTATTGCTTCCCGTTCAGGCCGGGGCCGCCGCCTTGCATGATGCCGACCACGCGCTGATCATCGGCGCACATGATCCGCCATTTTTGGGCGAAGTGGAATTGATCCGGCTTCAGCTTGCCCAGCACCCCATCGGCGACCACTGGGCCAAAGCACTCCGCTTTACCTTCCCAGCGCCCCGAAACCGGGGTGGAGCCGAGCATGTTGAACGCCACATCATCGCTGTGCAGCGCCGCCAGCTGTGCCATATCGCCATCATGCAGGCATTGGTAATAGCGTTCGATCAACGCAATGTTTGCCGCGCGTGCTTCGGTCAATTCTGCCTCCTCGGTGTATTGGTTTTCAAGGGGAGGGTAGCGCCAAAACCAGGGCAGGCAAATGGCTTGAGCGCCGCACGATCAACCGCGAAGGTTGACTAACTCGCCGCTTTTGACCAGAGCGCATCGAGAACAACACGATTCGTCGTGTTATTCGTCCGTCCGAGACGGTTGGAGCAGGATTCCTGCTTAATTACCCAGCCTAGACGGGGAAAAGAGATTTCTGGCGGTCCGGTCCAAAGAATGGAACCTGTCTGCTTTCACGCTACTGCGTGCTCCTTCCCCCTTCAATGGACTCGCCCATGGCCTTTTTTGGTCATGGAAAATTGTAGCCGGCTGCTCGGGTTTGCCCGCGCGGCCATATGTGAAGGAGTAAGGCATGGATCGTTCGCAGAAAGCCGATTCGATCGCATTCCTGAGCGAAGTCTTCTCGGGGGCAGGCGCGGTGGTGATCATCCGCAACCTCGGCATGACGGTGGCCCAGTCCACCGCCTTGCGCACGAAGATCCGCGAAGCGGGTGCGACCTATAAGGTTGCGAAAAACACTCTGGCCAAGCTTGCCGTTGCGGGCACCGATTACGATGGTCTCGGCGAAATGTTCGTCGGCCCAACCGGAATTGCAGCCTCCGCTGATCCTGTTGCCGCTGCCAAAGCGGTAATGGAATTTGCCAAGACCACCGACAAGATCGAAATTGTCGGCGGAGCAATGGGAACGCACGTTCTCAACGCGGATGGTATCAAGGCGCTCGCCTCGATGCCCTCGCTTGATCAACTGCGCGGCACGCTCATTGGCCTCATTCAGGCACCAGCGACGAAGCTCGCTCAGCTCGCAACCGCTCCGGCGGCCAAGCTGGCGCGTGTCTTCAGCGCTTATGCCGAAAAAGAAGCCGCTTAAGCCGCAGATTATTGTTTCTTTCGCCTCGCAGCAAAGCTGCCGGGCAACTCATTTTCAGGAGTGAAATATCATGGCAGACATCGCCAATCTCGTTGCAGAACTTTCGAAGCTCACCGTTCTTGAAGCCGCTGATCTGGCCAAGGCGCTTGAAGAAGCATGGGGCGTTTCCGCCGCTGCTGCGGTTGCCGTTGCTGCGGCCCCTGCCGCTGCTGCTGAAGCCGTGGAAGAAAAGACCGAATTCGACGTGATCCTCACCGGCGACGGCGGCAAGAAAATCCAGGTCATCAAGGAAGTCCGCGCGATCACTCAGCTTGGCCTCACCGAAGCCAAGTCGCTGGTCGAAGCCGCTCCCAAGGCGATCAAGGAAGGCGTTTCGAAAGCCGAAGCCGAAGACATCAAGGCTAAGGTCGAAGCCGCTGGCGGCACGGTTGAAATCAAGTAACTGGCGAGATCAAGTGAAACCGCGCGGAGCCGAAAGGCTCCGCAAGGTTTCGACCCTGCCGCAGGCGGGGATCTCGCGCCGATAGGCACGACATCAGAAAAGGGCGGCCTCACAGGGCCGCCCTTTTCATTTCACCCCTCAAGCCCCCTCGATCTGCTTGATCGGGGGCAGCACGAATAGATAAAGCAGCGCGCCGATCCCAGTGATCGCAGCGGTAAGGATGAAGGCGCCGACGAACGATCCGGTGGCATCAACGATCATGCCTGTTACGATCGGCCCGATGATGCCCGAAATGCTGCCCATCGCATTTTGCACCCCAACCCAGCTGCCCGCCAGGCGCGGCCCGGCGAAAATCTGGCTCAGCGCGAAAACCGTGCTCGTGCCCAACCCCAGACCGAAGCCGGTGAACATTAGCCAGCCGAGCACTGCTCCCGGCGAGGTCGCATAGGCGACGCCGAGCACGCCGATGGTCACGACGATCTGGCCGATTACGATTGCCGCACGGCGCACTTGGCCTTCATCGCGTCCGCCGCGCGTCAAGTGATCAGAAAGCTGGCCAACCAACACCGATGAACACGCCATCACCGTGAACGTGGCGGTGGCGAAGATCGTCATGGTCGAGATCGAAAAACCGCGCGCGCTGGTAAGATACAGAGGGAGCCAAGTCGCTACGAAGAAATAGCCGTAATTCGCGGTGATGTGGCAAAGGCTTAGCAGCCAGAGCGCCTTGTGCGACAAGAGCTGGCGATACGACATGGTCGGTGAACTGGCCAAGGTCTCATCCGGCTTTGGCAAAGTGCGCAGGGTCAGTTGCCACGGGATGAGCCACAGCAAGGTCCCTGCGCCAAACACGAAGAAGATCGCGCGCCAGCCCCATTCCGCTAAGATCGCTCCGCCCGCCAAAGTGCCCAGCGCAGGGCCAAGCGCGATGCCGATGGCGATCACTCCGTTGGCCAGCCCGCGCCGCTCTGGCGGGACATGACGCGCAATCATCTTGGAACTACATGGAAAGACAAAGCTCTCGCCCATGCCCAGCAGCAAACGCAACACGATGAGGCCGGTCAATCCGCCGACAAATCCGGTGAGCAAAGTGCTTACCGCCCACAGCGCGACGCCGAGTGCAAAAATGCGGTAGACCGAAATGCGATCGGCCAGCCACCCGATAAACGGCTGCGCTGGGCCATAAATCCAGAAAAACGCCGACACCGCGATTCCAAATTGCGTGGCGGTTAGGCCCATATCGGCCTTCATCAATGGCGCGGCCACACCAATCGCGCCGCGATCAACATAGTTAAGCAGCACTGCGAGGCCCAGAAGCCCCACTAGCACCGCCACTGAACGGCTGGCGGCGCTCATGCTTTGATTATTCGCGGCTGACGCCATTATAGTTGGCCCTCCCATGGCCGAGTGCAGCGTACGTTAGCGCGTTCGATTAGGCGAGGCCTGTTCTTTGCGCTCATCTCCGCCTATGCCGCCGACCCGTTCTTCTTTGCGAGATGCTGTTAGATGTCCCCGGTCACGCCCACCCCCGCACCATCGACCAACTGGAGCGCCGAATGGCGCGCCATGCTGCGCCTTGCTGTGCCGCTGGTGGGGGCAAACCTGCTGCAAATGGCGATATTTGCGGTCGACGTAGTGTTTATCGCGCGGATCGGGCCGCAGGAACTGGCGGCCTCTTCGCTGGCGGTTTCGCTGTTTGGCACGCTGATGTGGAGCTTGACCGGATTGGTCGGCGCGGCATCGCCGCTGATCGCCGCCGAACTGGGTGCGCGCGCACATTCAGTGCGCGAGGTGCGGCGCACTGTGCGGATGGCGGGCTGGGTCGGCGTGCTCAGCGGGGTTCTGGCGATGGGCCTGCTCATGCTGAGCGGGCCGCTGATGCGCATAACCGGCCAGCAGGAAGCGGTGATCGCGCTCGCGGTGCCGTTTATGAATGTGCTGATGTGGGCAGCGGTACCATCGGTGCTTGCCGCGCTGCTGCGCACGGTGGTTTCAACCATGGGCCGCCCTGGCATCAGCACCGCGATCAATGCCATGGCGGTGCTGATCAATGCGCTGGGCAACTGGGTTTTCGTGTTCGGCCATTTTGGCATGCCCGCGCTGGGGCTAACAGGCTCCGCGCTATCGAGCGTGGTGACAAGCATTGCCATGTTGCTGGCCTATGCCGCAGTTATCCGGTTTGATCGCCGCCTCCACCGCTACCGGCTTCTGGGGCGCTGGTGGCGTCCGGAATGGCAGCGCTTTTTCGAAATGCTCAAGATCGGGCTGCCGATTTTCTTGACGATTGTTGCCGAAGCCGGCCTGTTC
>JBBRXQ010000197.1:0-5107 GCA_038238515.1 Sphingomonadales bacterium
CTTCTGGACCATACCGATGTTTACTTCGGCGAAATCCTTGGCGAAAATGTTGTTAAAGCCACGCTTTGGAATGCGCATGTGAAGCGGCATCTGGCCGCCTTCAAAGCCATTGATCGCAACGCCCGAACGCGCTTTTGCGCCCTTCTGGCCGCGACCGGCAGTTTTACCCTTGCCCGAGCCAATGCCCCGGCCAACGCGCATCCGGCCTTTACGAGCGCCAGCATTATCGCGGATTTCATTCAATTTCATGGTCTGCACTCGCTTTCGCTTTAAGGCGCGCCGGAGCGGCTAGGCCAAATGGCCTCGCCGCACCCAATGTGTTCAATCAGTCGACGATGGCGACCATATGCGGGAGCTTCGCAATCGCGCCGCGCACTTCAACGGTATCTTGAAGTTCAACAACGCGGTGCATCTTGTTCAAACCAAGGCCGATCAGAGTATCTTTCTGATGCCCTGGGCGGCGGATCGGTGAACCAATCTGCTTGATCTTAATGGTAGCCATATCGCTTACTCCGTAATGGCTGCGGCGGCGGCATCAGCCTCAACCGGGGTAGCGCCGCTCCGGCCAAGCAGGTCGGCGACCTTCTTGCCACGGCGCTGCGCGACAGACTTAGGCGAGGTTTGCTCACCCAGCGCATCGAACGTGGCGCGGATCATGTTATACGGGTTTGAGCTGCCGATCGACTTGGTCACCACATCGGCAACACCAAGGCTTTCAAACACAGCGCGCATCGGGCCACCAGCAATGATACCGGTACCTGCTGGTGCCGAGCGCACATTGACCTTGCCTGCGCCAAACCGGCCCTTGCCATCATGGTGCAACGTGCGGCCTTCCTTCAGAGAAACGCGGATCATCGCTTTCTTCGCCGAAGCCGTGGCCTTGGTGATCGCCTCAGGCACTTCGCGTGCCTTGCCGTGGCCAAAGCCAACGCGGCCCTTGCCATCGCCAACCACGACCAGCGCTGCAAAACCGAAGCGCTTGCCGCCCTTCACCGTCTTGGAGACGCGGTTGATGTGCACCAGCTTTTCGATCAGTTCTTCGCCGCCAGCATCGTCGCCTCCGCGACCGCCGCGCCGATCATCACGGCGACCGCCGCCGCCGCCGCCGCGATTAGGCCCGCCGCGATCGTTGCCGCCGCCCTGACCGCCACCGCCGCCACCGGGGCCGCCGCGTCCACGTCCGCCACGAGCGCGCGGATCACGCTGCGCATCACCGCTCGGTGCATCTGCACCGGGAGCGAGGGCTGCGCCATCAAGAGTGATTTCATCAGCCATAATCAGAACTCCAACCCGCCCTCGCGGGCAGCATCAGCCAGCGCTTTGACGCGGCCATGGAAAAGGAAGCCGCCGCGATCGAACACGACGGTCGTAATACCAGCGGCAACAGCCTTCTCGGCGATTTCCTTGCCAACCAGCGTGGCTGCATCGACATTGGCGCCAATGGCCTTTTGGCCTTTGACCAGAGTCGATGCCGCAGCCAGCGTCTTGCCCGCCGCATCGTCGATGATCTGGGCATAGATATGCCGGCCGGAACGATGGATCGAAAGGCGCAGACGGCCGCGCGAGCGGGCCTTGAGCGCGGTACGCACGCGTTGGCGGCGGCGATCGAAAAGCGAGAGCTTGGCCATTACTTCTTCTTCCCTTCCTTGCGGAAGATGAACTCGCCGCGGTATTTGATACCCTTGCCCTTGTAAGGCTCAGGCTTGCGCCAACGGCGAATCTCAGCCGCAACCTGACCGACCTTCTGCTTATCGATGCCGATGATCTCGATCGTGGTGTTGTCCGGTGTCTTTACCTCGATGCCTTCCGGCACCGCGAAATCAACATCGTGGCTGTAGCCAAGCTGAAGCTTCAGGTTTTTACCCTGTGCGTTTGCACGGTAGCCAACGCCGGTAATCAGCAGGGTCTTGGAGTAACCCTCGGTGACGCCAACCATCAGATTGTCGACCAGCGTGCGCTGCATACCCCAAAACGCACGGGCGCTCTTGGTTGCATTGGCGGGCTTAACCGTAACCAGATCGTCCTCAAGCGTGTAGCTAATTTCTTCGCGCAAGCTGAGCGTTAACGTCCCCTTGGGACCCTTCACGGTCAGAATGTTGTTTGCGATATCGGCGGTGACGCCCTTGGGGATCGTGACCGGTTTTTTACCGATGCGGCTCATCAGAACACCTCCGCAAGGACTTCGCCGCCGACATTGGCTGCACGTGCTTCCGCATCAGAAAGCACACCGCGCGGTGTCGAGACGATGGTGATACCAAGGCCATTGCGAACTACCGGAAGCTCTTTCGAACCCGAATAGACGCGTCGGCCCGGCTTAGAAACCCGGGCCACATGCTTGATGGCGGGCTGGCCCTCGAAATACTTAAGCTCGATGCGCAGCTGCGGGTGCTGCCCAGTCGCGTCTTCGCTGAAGCCACGAATGTAGCCTTCGCGCTGAAGCACTTCAAGAACATGCAAGCGTAGCTTCGAGGCCGGTGAAATCACCGAGTCCTTCTTGGCGCGCTGGCCGTTACGGATGCGGGTGAGCATATCACCCAGTGGATCGGTCAATGCCATCTGATAATCCTTACCAGCTCGACTTGGTCACGCCGGGGATCATCCCCTTGTTGGCGAGATCGCGCAGCTCAATGCGGCACAGGCCAAACTTGCGATAGTATCCGCGTGGGCGGCCGGTGGTGTTGCAACGATTGCGCACCCGGGTCGGGTTTGCATTGCGCGGCAATTCAGCCATCTTGAGGCGAGCCATCAGGCGATCGCCATCATCGAGGGTCTCGTCACCGGCCGTAGCCTTCAGCGCAGCAAATTTTGCTGCATATTTAACAACGAGCTTCTTGCGACGCTCATTCTTGTTAATCGAACTCAGTTTCGCCATGGACTTAAGCTCTCTTCTTCAAACGCTGGCGAGCCATAATCGGGCTCCAGCCTCTAGGATATTATCAGGCGGCCTGCTTTTCTTCAGAGGCTTCCTGAGGGAACGGAAAACCGAACAGACGGAGCAGCTCGCGCGCTTCGTCATCGGTATTAGCGGTGGTGGTCACGATTATATCGAGGCCGCGCACCTTTTCGATCTGATCGTAGCTGATCTCTGGAAAGACGATCTGCTCTTTGAAACCCATCGCATAATTGCCGCGCCCATCGAATGACTTAGGGTTGAGCCCGCGAAAGTCACGAATGCGTGGCATGGCGATGGTGATCAGACGGTCAAGAAACTCGTACATGCGCTCGCGGCGCAAGGTAACCTTGCAACCAATCGGCATGCCTTCGCGCAGCTTAAACTGAGCGATCGATTTCTTCGCCTTGGTGATGACTGGCTTCTGACCCGCGATGAGCTCCATCTCGGCAGCAGCAGTGGTCACCTTTTTCTTGTCCTGGCTCGCCTCGCCCACGCCCATGTTGAGCGTGATCTTCTCGATGCGCGGAATCTGCATGATGTTGGTGTAGCCAAACTTCTCTTGCATCGCCTTAACGACCTCAGTGTCGTACTTGGCACGCATGCGAGCGACGTACTTATCGCTACCGGCTTCAGTTGCCATCGATCGTCTCCCCGGACTTCACGGCCACGCGGACCTTTTTGCCGTCAATGGTTTCAAAGCGAACGCGGGTCGGCTTGCCGTCCTTGTCCGCAAGGCCAACCTTGGAAATGTGCATCGGAGCCTCGCGCCGGTCGATCCCGCCCTGCGGGTTTTCCTGGCTTGGCTTGCGGTGGCGCGCAGCGATGTTCACGCCGCCGACAACCAATTTGCCGTCCTTGGGCATTACCTGCAGAACTGTGCCGGTGCGGCCCTTATCCTTGCCCGAGCGAACGACGACTGAGTCGCCTTTTTTGATCTTAGCAGCGCCCATTACAGCACCTCCGGCGCAAGGCTGATGATCTTCATGAAACCACGACCACGCAATTCGCGCACCACAGGACCAAAGATACGCGTGCCAATAGGCTCTTCGTTCTTGCCTACGAGCACGGCGGCATTGGTATCAAACCGGATAACGGTGCCATCAGCGCGGCGCACATCTTTGCGGGTGCGCACGATGACCGCGCGGTGAACGTCGCCCTTTTTGACGCGGGCGCGTGGCTGAGCTTCTTTGACCGACACCACAATGATGTCGCCGACGCCGGCGAACCGACGCTTAGACCCGCCCAGCACTTTAATGCACTGGACGCGCTTCGCGCCGCTATTGTCCGCGACTTCGAGATTGGACTGCATCTGGATCATTGATCCGGTTCCTTCTCACTGGCTTACCGGCACAAGCCCGGCAGTTCCAAAAATCTAATTAGATCAAACGTCGGCTTCAATCGCGGCGGTCTTACCGACGGTTACCCGGTCGATCACCTTCCACGTCTTCAGCTTCGAAATCGGCGCGCATTCTTCAATGCGGACAATCTCGCCTGGCTTGACGACATTCTCTTCGTCATGCGCGTGATACTTCTTCGAGCGGCGGATGATCTTCCCATAAAGCGGGTGCTTCACTTTACGCTCTACCGACACAACCACGGTCTTGTCTGTCTTGTCAGAGACGACCGTCCCGATCAAAATACGCTTTGGCATAATGTGTTCCTTACGCCTTTGCAGCCGAAGACGACAAAGCCGTCCGCTCGGTCCGCAGCGTTTTGATCCGGGCGATATCGCGGCGAACTTCCTTGATGCGCGCGGGGCGCTCAAGCTGGTTCGTCGCGGCCTGAAACCGCAGGTTAAACTGTTCGCGCTTCAATTCCGAAAGATCAGCCGAGAGCTGGTCGTCCGATTTGATGCGCATGTCTTCAAAGGTCTGTTTGGCTTTGGCCATTATTCGCCTCCGAGGTGCGTGGTATCACCCAGACGGGCGACAACCTTGGTCTTGATCGGCAGCTTCATCGCTGCCCGGCTGAATGCTTCGGCGGCGAGCGGCCCAGCCACACCATCGAGCTCAAACAGAATGCGGCCAGGCTTTACCCGTGCTGCCCAATATTCGACCGAACCCTTGCCCTTGCCCTGACGGACTTCAGCAGGCTTTTTCGACACTGGCACATCAGGAAAGATGCGGATCCACAGGCGGCCCTGACGCTTAATGTGGCGCGTGATCGCGCGGCGAGCCGCCTCAATCTGGCGCGCCGTCACGCGGTCTGGCTCCA
>JBBRXQ010000198.1:0-5100 GCA_038238515.1 Sphingomonadales bacterium
TACGCCACGTTTCTGGACGAGATGGAGGCCCAGCTGGCCGATGGGCGGGCGTATCTGTTTGGTGCCGATTGGAGCATTGCCGATTTCTCGGTCTATCATGTGCTGTGGTTTATTCACGCGGGCGGCGCGATGACCGATTGGTTGAGTCCAATGAGCAATGTTTCGGCATGGTTTCAGCGGATGCGCGGTTATGGCGAAGCGCCTTGGCACGACCTTTCCGGGCCCGATGCGCTTAGCATCGCAATGGCATCGGAGCCGCTAGCCGTGGCAGAAAGCAGCGACCTGAGGGATATTCCGGTGGGCAGCTTGGTTGATGTCGGCCCGCTCGATTACGGGGTCATGCCTGCGCGCGGCACGTTGCTAAAGTGCGACGTCCACACCATTGTCATCCGCCGCGAACATGCGCTCACCGGCCCGGTCCATGTCCACTTCCCTCGGAATGGCTTTGGCGCAACGAAAGTGCTGATTTAACTCGGCAATCTTGGTCTTTGGCTTGGCTTACATTTTCATCGGCGCGGCATATCCCGTAAGCTCTAGGTAACCGCTGCCGCCCCGGGTGGTCACTGCGCCTTCCCAATAGATGGGCAGCCCGCTGGCGCGCGCATCAAGCTCCTGATCGGCCATCATCGGGGTCAGCGCAAAAGTGCGCAAGCCTTCGGGCAGGCGGATCGTTAAGGTTTGCGCGACTGGGTAAGTCGCGCCGGTTCGCGGCGAGGTCCATCGGCGCGCGGGGGTCAGCGCTACATCGCCCGGCGCGAAGGTCACCACTGCGCCGTCCGCACGCCGAAAGCTGCCGCCCGCCCACAGCGTCGCGCCATCTTTGCGGCGGATGCGAAACGTCATAAGCGCGCTGCCATCATCAAAGTTCAGCCCGGTCCAATCCCAGCCGGTCGCCGCCGGATTGAGATAATTCGACGACCATTCGCGGTCGAGCCATGCTTTACCTGTGACGGGCCCAGCCGTTTTGCCCCGCGCAATTGTGCCCGAAACGCGCATCTGCGGGATCGAGTAGTAATAGCTGGCGTCGGCTGGCTTGGGGCCTTTGCGGCTATACCCGCCCTGCCCTTGTAGCAGCGGCTGCTGGTTGGGCGTGAAGGTGAGATCGAGCGTAAAGCCCTTGGCGGCAACGCGCGTGGCAAAGCTTCCGTTTGCGCGTCTGACCAGCCGCCAATCGCGAATATTGACCTCGGCATCGCCTGTTTTGGCATCCGCAAGGCCAAACCCCGCCCGCGCGGCGCGCTCATCGTGCAGGATATGGCCGATCGCCGGATCTGACAGCGCGACATGCGCAAACAGCACCTGCTTGGCCGCAAACGCGCTGGCATTGCCCGGATGATATGGCGGGCGCGTGCGGAAGAATGTTACCTGAAAGCCCAGCCGCTTGCCGCCTGCGCCTTGCACAATGCCGGTGACATACCACCACTCGGTGCGATAATCAGGGTGTGCGCCATGATCGGCGGGGAAGCTGAAACTGCGCCCCGGCGCGACAACGGGATACGGCAGAGGCGGCGCAGCAGAGGTCGCCGTCATCAGCGCCATCGCCGCAAAAAATCGCACCCGCATCACCAATCCGCCCGAACCGCGCGCACTGCGTCAACCGAGAGCGCCCGCCGCCCCGCCAGCATCGCTGTAAACGCTGCCGCCAGCGTGAGCGCGGCGATCACCGACGCCATAAGGCCCAGCGGAAAACGCGTGGTCATGGTCCAATTGAACGATTGCGGATTGACCACGTGGATCAGCACTTGGCTGATCATCGCGCCCAGCAACACTCCCGCAATGCTGCCGACCAGCCCAAGCAGCGCGCCCTCGCTGCCCAGCATGGCGATGATCTGGCCCCGGCTGACGCCGATATGGCGCAGCATCCCAAATTCTCGCGTACGAGCCAGCGCCTGCGCCGATGAGGTCGCGGCGACACCTGCTAGGCCAACGATGATCGCCACGGCTTCGAGCAGATAGGTTATCGCAAAGCTGCGGTCGAACAGCTTTAGCGCAAAGCGCCGCAAAACCGCGGGCTGCGCGGCTTGGACCCGGCCCTTCAGCGCGATTGGCGATGCGGCGATTAGCGCCGCGCTGACATCTGCGGATTTGGCGCTGGGCGCGATCACGACCATCGCTGAATCTCGCGTGCTATCGCCGGTCAGCCGCTCATAATCCTTGCTTTCGATCACCATCGCCCCCTGCTGGCGTGCATAATCGCGCCAGATGCCGGCAACTGCAAACCGTTGGCCCCCACCGATGGGGAGGCGCAACATATCACCCTTTTCGCGCGCCAAAATCCGCGCCGCCGGTTCGGACAGCCACACCGGCACCGCGCCGCCCGGCACACGCGCAGCGCCGCCGATCAGCGTCATCGCCTCCATCGCGGGCAGAACAGGGCGCGCGATCAGCTGCATCGGCGGCTGACTGGGGTCAAGCACCAGCGGCACTGTGCGGCTGAATACAATGCGCTCCACCCCGCGAACTTGCGCCAATGCGCTCTGCGCGGCGCGGTCAAACCCACCCGAGCCGGGGTCGGTGCGCAAATAAAGATCGCCGCTCAAGATATCGCCCAGCCATTCATCGACCGCACCGCGAAAGCTGGTGACCATAACCGCCATCGCGATCATGAGCGCGGTGCTCGCTACGATTCCGCTTAGCGCGCTGGCCGCAGCGCCCGGCGATCCGCGCAGATGCAACACTGCTAGGTCAAATGAAAATACCCTGCTGGGGCGAATAGCCAGCGGCGTTAGCAATGCGCGCGCGATAGCAGGCATCGCGGCAATCCCGGCAGCGAGCAGAAACGCAATCGAGAGGTAGCCAAACAGCGGCAACCGCGCCGCGGCAGGCATCAAGGCTGCGCCAGTGCCCAGTACCGCAAGCACGAGCGGCAGGCGCAGCCCCGGCAGCGCGCGCGGATCGATAGCATCACCAACATTCTTGAGCGCGACAGCAGGCGCGGCGCGCGCGCCCTGCAGCGCGGGCACAACACTGCCGCCGATTGCGGCGATCATGCCCAGCGCAAAGAACGCCAGAGCCGCCCCCGGCGCAAAGATCAGCGGCGGCGGCGCATCGCCAAAATAGCCGCCGCCAAGGTCCCCTCCTAAGAACGCCAATGCCCCTGCTGCGATTGCGTAGCCCAGCAGCAGCCCCAGAATCGAGCCCACTATCCCCGCGAGCGCGCCCTCCATCGCTACTAGCGCAATGATCCCGCGCCGCTGCAGGCCTAGCGTGCGGAGCAAGGCAAATGCCTGCAATCGCCGCGCGACTGAGAGCGACTGGGTGGCATAAACCAAAAAGCTGCCCGTCAGCAGCGCAACCAGCGCCAGCATGTCGAGATTGACCCGGTATGCGCGCGACAGCGCATCGCTTTGCGCCGCTTGATCATCGCCATTGCTTAACAACGCGCCGGGTGGGAGAATCGCGGCTAGGCGCGCCCTTACAGCCTCAGGATCAGCGCCCTCAGCCAATTTCAAAACAATTCGGTCGATGCGCCCCAATCGGCCAAACAACGACTGCGCTGCGGCAATATCGATCACCCCCAACCGCTGGCCATCGGCCACCGCTGGGAGCATCCCGCGCACGATCATTGTCTGAGAGAGGCCATTCGCGCTGATCGTCAGGCTATCACCCACCTGCACACCAGCAGCCGCGAGCGCTGTTCGCGATAGAAACAGCGCATCTTCGGCGAATGGATCGCTCGCCCCCGTCCCCGGTCCGCTCGCGCTCACACCAATTGTGGTCGGCGTTACATTCGCCGCACGGATTACATCAAGGCCTAGGACCGGAATCGCCTCACCGTTGGCGCTCGCCGCTTTCAGCATCACCACTGGGCTGGCATCCGCCACGTCAGCGGCCAGTGCCACCCGCGCATACAGCGCTTCATCGAGCCCAAGCTCGCTGGCGGCCTTGATCTGCAGATCGGCCGCGCCGCTCACCGTGCGGATCGCCTGACCAAACGAGGTAAGCGCCGATCCGTTGACCAGATGGACCGCAAAACCCAGCGCCACTCCCACCGCAATCGCCAGCGTCGCCATGGCAATGCGCGCCGGATGCTGGCGCCACTCGCCCGCAATCATCCAGCGCAGCGCCGTCTTAGACATTCGCGGCAATCAAGCCCGTGGGCGTAAGCAGCAAAATTCTATCCGCAATCGCCGCAGCTGCCGCCGAATGCGTAACGAGAACCCCTGCTGCGCCGCGCTCGCGCGTCGCCTGAGCAAACAGCTTCAGCACTAGCTCGGCAGTTTCGGGATCGAGATTGCCTGTCGGTTCATCCGCCAAAATCAGCGCAGGCCGATGGATCAGCGCGCGGGCAATCGCCACACGCTGCATCTCACCGCCCGAAAGATCGCGCGCATAATCATCGCCCCGCGTGCCCAGCCCGACCAGATCAAGCATCTCATCGGCGCGGCGCATTGCTTCTGCTGTGCTAGCTTTGCCAATTGCCAGCGGCAAAGCCACATTGCGGCGCAGCGTCAGGTACGGCAAGATGTGGAAGGCTTGGAACACGAAGCCGATCTGCCGCCTGCGCAAATCGGTTAATCCGCGCTCATCCAGCGCAGCGAGGCGCTCCCCCTCAATCACCACATCGCCGCTATCGGGCTGATCCAACCCGGCAATCACATTGAGCAAGGTCGATTTGCCCGAGCCAGACTCGCCCATGATCGCCACCAGTTC
This sequence comes from Sphingomonadales bacterium, assembly GCA_038238515.1. Classification (GTDB taxonomy): domain Bacteria; phylum Pseudomonadota; class Alphaproteobacteria; order Sphingomonadales; family Sphingomonadaceae; genus Novosphingobium. The sequence continues at coordinate 4,654 of JBBRXQ010000198.1, forward strand.
GCCCGGCCGGACATCCAGCATGAGCCCCGAAAACAGCACCCGTCCGCCCGGTACCGATTTGCGCAAGGCGTCGATATGCAGCCCGGCGGTCATGAATGCGGAACAAGCGAAGGCAGAGGCATTGCGGATTGGTCGCCTTGAGGTGGAATGCACCTTCGCTGTATAACGCTATGGCGGCTGGCAACAGCCACCCTCTTGGCCCCCACACCCGTATCGACCAGTTTTGGCTCAACTGGCGCGTAGCCGGGTCATGGCCAGCTCATACATCGATTGCATCGTATGCCCGCGCCAGCGCGAATATTCGCACTTTGTGAGGATCTCCTGCGGCGGAAATATCGCCAGATTGTCGCGGTAATCGGCGGGCATCAGCGCCAGCGCGGCGGCATTTGGCGTCGGATAACGGATTGTTTCCGCAATATCTGCCCCCGCCTGTGCGCTCAGCACAAA
>JBBRXQ010000199.1:0-5091 GCA_038238515.1 Sphingomonadales bacterium
ATGCAAAAACAACACAATAAAACGATGGAATGGTGCCCAGAAGAGGACTCGAACCTCCACGCCCTTGCGAGCGCCAGCACCTGAAGCTGGTGCGTCTACCAATTCCGCCATCTGGGCACGGGTGCGGGGGGTAAATACGCCGACCGCCGGGTAGGAGAGGGCGATTAGGGGGCGCGCTGCCGGGTGTCAACAAGGCTTTGCCCCAAGAGGCTTGATCTCGTGTTATGGCCATCGGCGCTTCTTCGTTGAACCCAATGGTCGCTATGTGGCACAGGCGGGACTCGAATTTACCAAAACGGGTTAGAGCACATGAACAACGGCACCACGCGCGATCTAGACGGCCAGCTGATCGCTTTGGTTGGCGGCAGCGGCTTTTTTGGCGCACATCTTGCGCAAGAGTTGCTCGCGCGCGGCGCGCGGTTGCGCATTTGCAGCCGCCATCCGACGCGCGGTTTTCGGTTAAAGCCGCTCGCTGGGCTTGGCCAGATTCAGCTGGTGGCAGCGGATATCACGAAGCCGCATACGCTCGAAGTGGCGCTTTCTGGCTGCGATGCGGTGGTCAATCTGGTGGGTGCGTTCGCGGGTGATCTTGATGCGGTGCAGGGCACGGGCGCGGGTAAACTCGCCGCTATTGCGCTAGCTCATGGTGCCAAAGCGTTCGTCCAGATCTCGGCGATTGGCGCAAACGCTGCATCAAGCGTGCCCTATGCCAAGACCAAGGCGGCGGGCGAGGCGGCGGTGCTGGCCGCGTTTCCGGGCGCGACAATCCTGCGCCCGTCGGTCATTTTTGGCGAGGATGACAATTTCATCAACATGTTCGCCGGGCTCATTGCAAAGCTGCCGGTGGTCCCAGTGTTCGGGCCATCAGCTCCATTTCAGCCCGTTCATGTCGATGATGCTGCTCAGGCGGTGGGCAATGTGCTCGCCGCGCCGGCAAACTTTGCGGGCAAAACCTATGAACTGGGCGGGCCCGAAGTGATCACGATGGGTGATCTCAATCGGCGTATCGGCAAAGCCGCGCAGCGCACGCCGCTGTTCCTCGAATTGCCCGATGCGGCGTCTTCCGCCTTTGCCAGCGCCACCGGCTGGCTCCCCGGTGCGCCGCTTTCACGCCACCAGTGGACGCTGCTTAAGGCGGGCAATACTGTAAGCGCCGGAATGCCGGGTATGGCCGAGCTTGGCGTTTCGCCGCGGCCGCTAGAGCTGTTTCTTGATCGCTGGATGGTCCGCTATCGCAAGCACGGCCGGTTTGCCGCAAAGGCGGCTTGATTCAGCTTAAGCATTCACTTCGTACAAGATTGAACGCTAAGCATTCACATCCGCGTAATGGCTGGGCGGCTGGATCACATCCATCCGTTCAGACAGCAGCGGGCGAAAACTGGGCCGGCTTTTGAACACCGAATACCATCCGCGCGCCTGCTCGTGCTGCGACCAATCGATCCCGCCGAGGTAATCCGCGACCGAGATTTGCGCGGCGGCGGCCAGATCGGCCAAGGTCATCGTCGATCCTGCCAGCCACGGGCGATTGTCGATCAGATAGTCGATGTAATCGAGGTGCGCATTGGCCATCCGCATCGCTTCGCGCAGCGCGCGCGAATCAGGGGATTGGCGCGTCACCAGCCGCTTTCTCATCCGCTCTTCGAGCAGCGGGTGGGTAACGTCATTAAAGAAGTTCTCATCAAACAGCGCGACGAGGCGGCGAATTTCCGCGCGTCCTGCCGCTGTGCCGCTGATCATCGGCGATTTATCTGCGGTTTCTTCAAAATACTCGCAGATCGCCCGGCTATCAACCAAGGTTACCTGGCGCAGCGGGTTGTGCAGCACCGGGGTGCGCCCCGCCGGGTTCAGGTTTTGGAATTCTTCGCGCAAATCCCATGGGTTCTCGCGGATCAGTTCGTAGGCGATCCCCTTTTCCGCGAGCAGAAGCCGAACTTTGCGACTAAACGGACAGAGCGGGAATTGATAGATTTGCCACATAGCATTGGTTCATGGACGAAGGCGCGGGGCAGAGTCTAGTAAGACCGTACCCTGATGGAAAAATGGTGCGCCTGCGAAGGTGGCATTTGGGATTTGCGCGGCGTGCTGCTAAGGGCGCGAGCATGCTTACTATTCAAGGTATCACCGTGCGGCTTGGCGGGCGCACTATCCTCGACCGCGCGAACGCGACGATCCAGCCCGGCGCCAAAGTCGGGCTGATTGGCCGCAATGGTGCGGGCAAATCCACGCTGATGAAGGCCATCATCGGCGAAATTGAGGCCGATGAGGGCGCCATCGAAATGCCCAAGCGGATGCGGCTGGGCTATATCTCGCAATCCGCGCCCACCGGCAGCCTGAGCCCGGTGGAAACTGTGCTGGCCGCTGATACCGAACGCGCGGCCTTGCTTGAAGAGGCCGAAACTTGCACTGATCCTGATCGGTTGGGCGATCTGCACGACCGGCTGATCGCGATTGATGCCTATACGGCTGATGCGCGCGCCGCGCGAATCCTGATCGGGCTGGGCTTTGATGAAGAGATGCAGGCGCAGCCGCTCGACAGCTTTTCGGGCGGTTGGAAAATGCGCGTTGCGCTCGCTTCGCTGCTGTTTTCTGCGCCCGACCTGCTGCTGCTTGATGAGCCTTCGAACCATCTCGATCTCGAAGCGACATTGTGGCTTGAAAGTTTCCTTCAATCGTACCCCGGCACGATGGTGGTGATCAGCCACGAGCGCGATCTGCTGAACAATGTGGTCGACACGATCTTGCATCTGCAGGGCGGCAAGATTGCCCTTTATGCGGGCGGCTACGACAGTTTTGAGCGCCAGCGCGCCGAGCGGGCGGCGCAGCTGGCCTCGGCCAAGGCGGCGCAGGATGTGGAGCGCAAGAAGCTGTCCGATTATGTCGCGCGCAATTCGGCCCGCGCGTCCACGGCCAAGCAGGCGCAATCGCGCGCCAAAATGCTCGCGCGGATGCAACCGGTGATGGCGATGATCGAGGATCCGTCGCTGCACTTCGATTTCCCCGATCCCACCGAGCTGCGCCCGCCATTGATCACGCTCGATCTGGCGGCTACCGGCTATCTGGCCGACACGCCTATTCTCCAGCGGCTGAACCTGCGGATCGATCCTGATGATCGGATCGCGCTGCTTGGGCGCAATGGCAATGGCAAGACCACGCTGGCGCGACTGCTCGCGGGCCAACTCGCGCCAATGGGAGGCGACATGCACCTGTCAGGCAAGCTCCAGATCGGCTATTTCACGCAGTATCAGGTGGAGGAGCTGCCCACCGGTTCCACCCCGATCGAGCTGATGACGCGCGCGATGAACGGCAAAGCTCCGGCGGCCGTGCGCGGACAGCTGGGCCGGTTTGGCTTCTCGGGGCAGCGCGCCGAATCGCAAGTTGGCACGCTATCTGGCGGCGAACGCGCGCGGCTGGCGCTGGCGCTGGTCACCCGCGATGCGCCGCATTTGCTGATCCTTGATGAGCCGACCAACCACCTTGATGTCGATGCGCGCGAGGCATTGGTGCAGGCGCTCAATACCTATTCTGGCGCGGTAATCCTGATCAGCCACGATCGTCACATGGTCGAGCTAACTGCCGACCGGCTGGTGCTGGTCGATGCGGGGACCGCCAAGGACTATCCCGGCAGCATCGAGGATTACATCGATTTCGTGCTCGGCCGCAATCAACCAAAGAGCGCCAATGGCAATGGCGGCGGCAAGGGCGGCGGCAAAGGTAAGGGTAAGGGTAACGCCAAAAGCCGCGAGGAAATGAAAGCGCTGCAAAAGGCTGTGACTGAGGCCGAAACTGCGATTGCCCGGCAGCAAGCCCGGCTCGATGCGGCGGATCTTGCGCTGGCCGATCCGGCGCGCGCCGCGCCCGATCTCAAGAAAATGGCGATGGGCGAGCTTTCGCGCCACCGCACCGAAATCGCGCGCGAATTGGCCGAGGTTGAAGCGCGCTGGATCGCGGCGGGCGAAGCGCTCGAAGTGTTCAAGGCCCCGGCATGAGCGTCGCGTTCCGGCGTGAAAGCGATGAGGAACATCTTGAGCCAAAATTCGCCCGCCCGATCCCGCCCGGTCCCAATCTGGTTACCGAAGCTGGCATGGCCATGATTGAGGCGCACGCGGCGCGGCTGGCTTCAGAACTGGCCGCCGCATTGGCTGTCAAAATCGCTGGTGCAGCCGATGATGCTGCGATCATCGCGCTCAAGCGCGATCTCAAGTATTGGCAAGCGCGCCGCGCCAGTGCCGAAGTTCAGCCATTGGCCCGCGGCGACAAAGTGGAGTTCGGCGCGCGCGTGCGGTTTCTGCTCAAAGGTGCGCCGCGTGTGGTGGAGATCGTCGGCTCTGACGAGGCTGACCCCGCGCACGACCGGCTGGCGTTCACCGCCCCGCTTGCCCGCGCGCTGATGGGTGCAGAAGCGGGGGAAACGCTAGATTTCAATGGAGTCGAAGCGGCTATCGACGTTTTGGGGATCGAACCGCTCTAAACCGAGAGCGCTGCGCGCATGGCCAGCTTTGCCTCGATCCCGTCCGACAAGCGCTGCAGCCGCGTGTTGGCATCGCTCCACCCGGCAAACGTGCCAATCGGCGCGCGCCGCACTGCTGTCTGCTCAATCATGCTAGACATGGGGATCACCGGCCATCCCGCCGCAAGCCCGGCATGCACTTCGCGGTGCAGCTTGCGGCGCGGATCATACATCGAGAGCACGGGCAGGATTGGCGGGTGGCTGTGGTTGCTGTTCATGATTTCCCGGCGGATCGTAGCCAATGCCCTTGCCGCCAGAGGAGACGCCGGGAGCGGCACGATCAGCAAGTCCGCCGCCGCCATGATCTGGTCACTGATTTCGTTCAGCACAGGCGGACAATCGACGATAATGCGGGGATAGTCTGCGGTTAGTGCTGCAGTCAGATTGGCCAGACGCCGCCGCTTTCCGATCCGCGCAAGCGCCGTGCTGAGCGAACGGAGGCTTTCGTCTGATTGCAGTACCGATAGGCCCGGATAGCGCGTCTCGGTAATCAGCTCGCGCGGCCGCCCCTCTTTCTGAAAGACAGAAGCGGCGCGGTTTCCTTGTTTGTCGGGCAGTCCCAACAGCCAGCCCGCCCCGCCTTG
>JBBRXQ010000200.1:0-5090 GCA_038238515.1 Sphingomonadales bacterium
ATCGGCGCGGGCAAAGGCGAAGGCGCGATGGACGCCTCCAACCTATTGAAGCCCGCCTTGGCGCGCGGCGAACTGCACTGCATCGGCGCGACCACGCTGGATGAATATCAAAAGCATGTTGAAAAAGACCCCGCTTTGCAGCGCCGGTTTCAGCCGGTTTTTGTGGGCGAGCCGACTGTGGAAGATACCATCAGCATCCTGCGCGGGCTGAAGGAAAAGTATGAGCTTCACCACGGCGTGCGCATTACCGACGGCGCGATTGTCGCCGCTGCCACGCTTTCCAATCGCTATATCGCCGACCGCTTTCTACCCGACAAAGCCATCGATCTGATGGACGAAGCCGCAAGCCGGCTGCGCATGGAAGTGGAGAGCAAGCCGGAGGAGATCGAAAACCTCGACCGGCGGATCATCCAGCTGAAGATCGAGGCAATGGCGCTGGCCAAGGAAATAGATCAAGCCTCGAAGGATCGGCTGAGTGCCTTGCGCGAGGAGCTTGCCAATCTTGAGCAGCAATCGAGCGAGCTGACCACCCGCTGGCAAAACGAGCGCGACAAGATTGCCGCCGAGGGCAAGATCAAGGAAGCGCTCGATGCGGCGCGGAGCGAGCTGGAACAAGCGCAGCGTGGCGGCGATCTGGGCCGGGCGGGCGAGCTTGCCTATGGGCGTATTCCCGAGCTGGAGCGCCAACTGGCCAACGCGCAAGGCACGGCCGAAAATGCCTTGCTGCGCGAAGAAGTGACCGCCGATGATATCGCCGGAGTGGTTAGCCGCTGGACCGGCGTTCCGGTTGAGCGGATGCTTCAAGGCGAGCGCGAAAAGCTCCTCAAAATGGAAGATATTATCGGCCAGCGCGTGATCGGCCAGAAAGACGCGGTTCACGCAGTATCCAAGGCGGTTCGCCGTGCGCGCGCCGGATTGCAAGACCCGAACCGTCCGCTGGGCAGCTTTCTGTTCCTTGGCCCCACTGGCGTTGGCAAGACCGAGCTGACCAAGGCGCTCGCGGGGTTTCTGTTTGACGATGATAGCGCGATGGTGCGCATCGATATGTCGGAGTTCATGGAAAAGCACGCGGTGAGCCGGTTGATTGGCGCGCCTCCGGGCTATGTTGGCTATGAAGAAGGCGGCGTTCTGACTGAAGCGGTTCGCCGCCGTCCTTATCAAGTCGTGCTGTTTGACGAGGTAGAGAAAGCGCATCCCGATGTGTTTAACGTGCTTTTGCAGGTGCTTGATGATGGCCGGCTGACCGATGGGCATGGCCGCAAGGTGGATTTTACCAACACATTGATCATCCTCACCTCAAATCTGGGCAGCCAATTCCTTGCCAATTTGGAAGAGGGGCAGGATGTGGCTGCGGTCGAGCCGCAAGTGATGGACATTGTGCGCGGACATTTCCGCCCCGAATTCCTCAACCGGCTGGACGAGATCATCCTGTTTCACCGGTTGGGACAGGATCATATGGCGCCGATTGTTGAGCTTCAGGTGGCGCGCGTTGCCAAGCTGCTCAAGGACCGCAAGATCACCATCGCGCTCACCGGAGCTGCCAAACGCCAGCTTGGCCGCATCGGCTATGACCCGGTTTATGGCGCGCGCCCGCTGAAGCGCGCGGTGCAACGCTATCTCCAAGACCCGCTGGCCGAGCGCCTGCTGGCGGGCGAAGTGCCCGATGGCAGCACGGTGAATGTCGATGAAGGCGACGGCGGGCTGACGTTCGTAGTGGAGTGAGGCCCCACCGCGCCGCGCTCAGCTGACCGGCTTGGGCCGCTTTGGCTTGGTAGTGATCACTTTCGCCGTGTTCTCATTCCCGCTGATCTTAAAGCTCAGCGTTTCCCGGTTGGCGCTGCACGCGGCGCCGCCTTCGGGGCGGAAGCTCGATTGATAGCGCGCGGTGCTCAGCTTGGCAGTGGCCGACTTGACAAAGATCAGCGGCGGATAGGCGATCACCGCGCGGGTCGCCGCGGTGCGCCCATCGGCCTGTATATCAAATTTGGTTTGCACCCACCCTTCGAAGCCATAAGCGAGCGCATCGTAGGGATAATCGCTTGTATTCAACTGGGTGAGCGCCGGCCTTGGGCCGATCAGCGCGCATTGCTCCTGATTGAGCCCGGTCTTGGCAAACCATGTTTGCGCCGCCGATAGATCGCCCGCGCGGGCAGCATCGTTGGCAAGCCGAAGCTGCGCCAATTGCCGCAATGGATGATGCTCGCCCAGCCGCTCATCGAGCGCAACCCGGCGGACCGCGGCCATGCTCCGTTCGGCATCGCTGCTGACGGGGCGGGCGGGCACGGCGAGCAGCACCGCAGTCGTCTGCGCCAGCGCATCGGCGGCAATCTGCGGATCGTCGGCCAGCGCCAGCAGCGCGGTGTCGATAGGCTGCGAACGGACGTTAACTTTTCTTGCCGAAGCGGCGATCCACGCATTTTTTTCCTTGGTCAGAAAAACCCGCGCCGCCGCCCTTGCCTCCGCCGTTACGTTCACGTCGGGCAATGCCAGCAAGGCAAACGCCCGCTCGATCGAGGCGAGCGCCTCGGGCTTGCTGCGCAAATCGTCCGTTGCCAAAAAGGTGCGCGCCGCCAGTTCAGTGCCGATCTGACCCTTGGCCTGCGCCGCTTCGGCCAGCACCAGCCAGCGCCGCCACGATGCGGTAGCGCCTTCCGCTGGCGATGCGCCGCCCTCTTGCTGGGCCGTCCAAGCCGCGAACCTCTGCTTTAGCGGGCCGCCCGCCCATGCCCCGCCACTGCCCTGCGCGCTGGTGCAACGCAGCTCGACCCGGGCCGAATAGCGGAAGAATGCTGGCATCTTGGCAGCGTCTTCGGGCTTCCAGTTCCATAACTTGACCGCACTCGCAAAGGCCGCTGCCTTGGCATACGTGCCCGTGGTATAAATCGTCTGGGCGTCGCTCACGCTGCCATCGGCATCGATGGCGAACAACACGACGGCCGAATCCTGCGGATCAAGACCGGTGTCCGGCCCGCACTCGGGCAAATCGATAGACGCCGCTTTGGCAAACGGGGCCTTGTCGAGACGCCCCGCGCCAGACTTCGCCATATTGAGATAGGCCTCGCCGCTATCGTGGTTGAGCATCGCCGCCTGCGCCAGATCGGCAAACAACACCGCCTCACCAAGCGAGGTGTCTGCGCTTCCGTTGCTCTGCAAGCGCAGCGCCGTTTTCAGTTCGGCATAGCCCTCCTTGACCTTCCCCTGATTGAGCAGAATGCTGGCGTGCGGCGCTTGCCACTCCCCGATGCGCTGTTTGTCGGGCTTTGGCGCGGCCTGCTCGAGCTTCAGCCCTTCCTCGGCGGCGGAGAGCCCGCGTTGCCCGCCATCGAACGCGGTCAACTTTGCGATCATGTTCAAGCCCGCCAGGCGTTCCTGCCCTTGCTGCAGCGCCAGCGCAGCATCAAAATGCGCGAGCGCGCTGTCATGATCCCAGCGCTGCATCGCCAATTGGCCAAGCTGCAGTTCGGCTAGTGCCACGTCTTTGGCGAAATTCTCGCCGCCTGCCCGCAATTGCGGCAGGCCGCTGGCGATCAGCGTCTCGCCTTCATCAACCTGCCCAGTTCGGGCCAAGCAATCGCCGCGCCGCACAGCGATGGCCGCCGCTGGCAGGCTGCCCAGCTTCACACGCGGATCCTTTGCCAGTTGCGCAAACAACGGCAGGGCAGCGGCGCAATCGCCGCCCTCCCATGCCGCTGTCGCGGTGTTGAACATGTCTTGCAGGCCCGGTGGCTTTGCCGGGGCGGCGGTTTGCGCCAAGCTTGGCGCGGCTCCAACGCACTGCGCCGCCATCCATCCGCAGACCACCAGATACCGCATCAAAACCCCCGTTTCCAATCACACGAACGTTAGGTATATGCATTGCATGCGCCAAGTGTCGATAGCAGGTCTGACGATTTTGGCAGCACTTTGGGCCTTTGCAGCGCCGCTTAACGCCCAGCAACCGGGGCCCGGTCGCATTGTCTTGCTCGGCGCACGATGGTGCGCGCCGTGCATGGCCGAGCTGCGCAATCTGGCAAAACTGGTCGATGCCGCAGCGCCCGACGTGATTGTTTTGGCATGGGTCGATCGGCCGATCCCGGTGCCGGCCAATCTAGCGGGCAAAGTGGAAACGATGCCAGCGGAGCAGGCGCGCGCGCTGGCGCAATCGCTGGGCGGCGAGGGGTATGGGCTGCCGATGGCAACCGTAGTTTCAGCCGGGCGCAAACCGTGCCCGCCGTGGCGCGCGCCGCTGCGTGTTGCGGATCTGGCCGCTTTGGGCCGATTGTGCGGTGGTGAGGTAACGCCAAAGTCCTGAGGCGCTTGCCCTTCGCCACGATGGAGCCTACCCGCGCCATCATGGCCTTGCTTAACAACCCGAAGCTGCGCTGGATCATCCGTTCGGGGTGGAAGGGGCTGTGTCCGCGTTGCGGCAAGGGGCCGATGTTTGCGGGCTGGTTGAAGCTGGCCAAGACCTGCCCCGAATGCGGGCTCGATTATTCCTATGCCAGCACGGATGATGGCCCGGCGTTCTTTGCGTTGTGCATCACCGCGTTTCCGCTGATGTTCGTGGTAGTGTGGGTGCAAGTGCGGTTTGATCCGCCGTGGTGGGTCCATTTGCTCACCTCGGTGCCGATCTTGGTGGTGGGCTGCATCGCTTCATTGCGCCCGTTCAAGGGCTGGCTGGCAGCATCGCAATTCGTCAATCAGGCGGCGCAAGCGGGCGATAAGGTTGCGTGGGGCGAGACTGAACCACCAGCAGAGGCCGATAATCAGAACTTACGATAATCAGGCCTGCCGATAATCCGCTATGATCTCGCCCGCCGCAATCATGTCTTCCTCGTGGCTCACTTCGCGCCACGTTTCGGCCAGCGCTTCAGCTTCCCATTGCTGCATCGCGGGGTGTGCGATCACGCGATCAACCCACGCCTGACCCGCGCCGACATCAAGCCCGTAGGTCCGCACACGGAAGGCGACGGGCGCATAGAATGCATCGAGCGCAGTGAATGCGGGGCCGGCGAGCCAAGGCCCGCCGAAACGCGCAAGGCCGGTTTCAAACAGTTCGCGCACCCGCGCCACATCTTTAAGCAGCGCAGGCCGCATCGCCGCTAGCTTTA
>JBBRXQ010000201.1:0-5090 GCA_038238515.1 Sphingomonadales bacterium
CAGAAGGCGGCTTTTCTGTGACCATTGAATTGCCATTCACCGTACGCGAAGTGGCCGCCGCGTCTGGATTGCTGCTTCGCCAGCCCGCTTTTGCACCTGCCGTTTCTTGGTGAGAGCGGCGTTTATCCTTTTGCAGCGCCGCTGGATGGCTGCGATGTCCTCATTCTACAGCAAGGCGCGCGTATGACCATTCGTACAATCCTCGTGGACGATGAAAAGCTTGCTATTCAAGGTCTGCAACTGCGGCTTGAGGCTTTTCCCGATGTCGAAGTGATCGACACTTGCTCGAATGGGCGCGAAGCGATCCGTAAGATCAAAACGGAGAAGCCAGACCTTGTTTTCCTCGATATCCAGATGCCCGGCTTCGACGGTTTCAGCGTGGTCAAAGGAGTGATGGAGATCGAGCCACCGCTGTTCGTCTTCGTTACCGCCTATTCCGAACACGCGCTAAAAGCATTTGAAACCAACGCGGTGGATTATCTGCTCAAGCCGGTCGACGTTGATCGGCTGGCCGATGCTCTCGACCGCGCGCGCACCCGCATCGCCGAAAAGCGCGGGTTGGAAGAGGTCGAAAAGCTCAAGATTGTGCTCGCCGAAGTTGCGCCCGAGGCGATGGATGCGATGCCCGATGAACACGAACCGGCGACCGCCCGCTATGAAAAGCTGATCAACATCAAGGATCGCGGCCAGATATTCCGCGTCGATGTCGAGTCGATCGAGAGGATTGAGGCTGCGGGCGATTACATGTGCATTTATACCGGCGACAACTCGCTGATTCTGCGTGAGACGATGAAAGACCTTGAACGGCGGCTTGATCCGCGCGTCTTCCAGCGCGTTCACCGCTCTAAAATTGTCAATCTCGACCAAGTGCGGCAAGTGCGCCCGCATACCAATGGCGAATGCTTTCTGGTGCTCACCAGCGGCGCAGAAGTGAAAGTCAGCCGGTCTTACCGCGAGGTGGTGGCGCGCTTCGTGCATTAATTGGTGCGCGCAGCAGATAGGATAGCAGGTGGTCTTGGGGGCAATGGTCGCATTTTCAATTCAAGGTTTCGACCTTGCCGCTTTCGTTGCCGCCATTCTGGCCGAGGATCTGGGCACAGATCTGGTAGGCGGGGGCTTTCCCGGCGGCGGGCATGATGTCACCTGCGAAAGCGTTATCCCCGCAGAAGCGCGCTTTGCCGGGGTGATGGACAGCCGCGATGCGATCACAGTTTGCGGCTTGCCAATTGCCGCCGCCTTCTTTCGCGCGCTCGATCCCGCGATGGAGATCGAAATTTTGGCTCAAGAGGGAGCGCGCGTTTCGCCTGGCAGCGTGCTCATGCGCATGACTGGCAATGCCCGCGCCATGCTGACCGCCGAACGCAGCGCGCTCAATACCGTCCAGCACCTTTCGGGCGTGGCGACGCTAACGCGGCACTATGTGGACGCTATGGGCAAGACCAAGGCGCGGCTGCTCGATACGCGCAAAACCATTCCCGGCCTGCGCCATCTCGAAAAATATGCCGTGCGCACCGGCGGGGGCATGAACCATCGGCTTGGCCTGTGGGACGCCGCCATGATCAAGGATAATCACGTCGCGGTGGCGGGCGGTGTCGGCGAAGCGGTGCGCCGCGCGCTGGGCGCAGGCGTGCGTGATGTGATTTGCGAGGTTGATCGTATGGACCAAATCGAGCCAGCCTTGGCAGCAGGGGCAACTCGGCTGCTGCTGGATAACATGGGGCCGGATATGCTGCGCGCGGCTGTGGCGCTGGTGGCTGGGCGCGCTCCTTGCGAAGCTTCGGGCGGGGTGCGGCTGGATACCATTGCCGCGATTGCGGCAAGCGGGGTGGATTATGTCTCGGTCGGGCGCCTTACACAAAGCGCGCCCGCTGCTGATATCGGGCTCGATTTTACGCCGCTATGAAGGGGGAAATTTGTGGCAATGACTAAGCCTAAGTCGATCGAACTGTTCAGTAAGCTTTACCTTATCGGTGCAGCCTTGGCTTTGACCAACCTTATCATCCACTACGACCGCCTGCGCAGCCTTGCGATATTGAAGGGTGGCTCACCAGCTGGGCCTCTCATCGCACTCTTGATCATGTTGCCTTTTCTTTGGGTGATCTGGTTCTTCATAACCCACAGAGCAAGCAATGTCGTAAAGTGGATACTTGTGATAAGCGCTGTCTACCAGCCAATAAACTGGTATCTGAATGGCTCACTAGAGAACGGTCTTGGTACTCTCCATACCATAGTTATGCTCCTCAGTTCGGCGTTTGATACGTGCGCAGTAGCTGTCCTATTCAGTTCCGACGCGAAGAATTGGTTCAGGACCAAAGGGAAAATGCCGGATCCAAAGGTTTTCAGTTGATGGCAACGTGTGCTGCGGTCGCACTGTTTCTGGCGCTGCCGGTGGTCGTACAGGCGCAAGCGCTGCAATGCCGTCTCCCGCCCCAGATCGCAGCGCCCGCGCTGCCCCAGCCCGATGGCCCGCGCCGCGCGCTGCCGATCGGGGGTTACACGCTGGCGCTTAGCTGGTCGCCCGAGTTCTGCCGCGGCCGCCAGCGCGATGGCCGCGCGGCGATGCAATGCGGCGGCGCGCTGGGGCGCTTCGGCTTCATCCTCCATGGCCTTTGGCCCGAGGCCGAACCGGGCCGGTGGCCGCAATGGTGCGGAGCCAAGCCCGTCGCTGCCGAAACCTTGCGGCGCAACTTGTGCATGACCCCTTCGCCTTATTTGCTCACCCACGAATGGGCCAAGCACGGCAGCTGCATGGCGCGCACCCCCGAGGGGTATTTCAACGCCGGAGCCAAGCTGTTCGGATCATTGCGTTTTCCCGATATGATCGGCCTCTCGCGCCACCCCGCCCTCACCGCAGGCGATCTGCGCGCCGCGCTGCGCAAGGCGACGCCGTTCCTTCCGGCCAGCGCCATTCGCATCGCGGGCAATGGGCGCGGCTGGCTGCAGGAAGTACATATCTGCTACGCCAAGGACTTCATGCCCGCGCCTTGCGCTGATCTGGGGGCAAACGACAGCGCGGCACTGAAAATCTGGCGCGGGACCTAACGCCGCTCGCGAAAAAACGTACGCAACATTTCTCCCGCCTCTGCTTCGCCCAGCCCGTCATAGACCTCGGGCCGGTGCAGGCAGCCCGTTTGATCAAACACGCGCGCGCCATGCGCCACCGCGCCGCCTTTGGGATCGGGCGCAGCATAATAGACGCGGGCGATTCGCGCATGAACGATCGCGCCAGCGCACATCGCGCAAGGTTCAAGCGTCACCCATAAATCGCACCCTTCAAGCCGCTCTGCCCCCAGCGCCTGTGCCGCCGCGCGAATGGCCAGCATTTCAGCATGCGCAGTGGGATCGCACGTGCCGCGCGGCAGATTGTGCGCGGCCGCGATCACCGCGCCGTGTTTGACCACCACTGCGCCAATTGGCACTTCGCCGGCTGCGGCGGCAAGCCGCGCTTGCGCTAGCGCCAAGTGCATCGGTTCGGGAAGCGGCCAGCGGGTCATCGCGCGGGGTTAGAGCGGATGAGGGCCATGATGCAACGCGCGAATCCTTGACTTGAAGCGCGGGATCGATAAAAGCCGCGCTTTCCAGAGTTGTTCATCGATTTTACGAAGCGAGATTGAAGCCATGTCGCGCATTTGCGAACTGACCGGTAAAGGTCGCCAGGTTGGCCACAACGTGAGCCACGCCAACAACAAGACCAAGCGCGTGTTCCTGCCCAATCTGCAGAACGTGACGTTGATGAGCGAGCGGCTTGATCGCAGCTTCAAGTTTCGCGTTTCAACGCATGGCCTCCGCTCGGTGGAGCACAATGGTGGACTCGACAACTGGTTGCTCAAGCAATCAGACACGAAGCTGAGCCCGCGCGCGATCAAAGTGAAGCGTGAACTGGCCAAAGCTGTCGCCGCCTAATTGGGGATCGCCGGGGCCTGTGCCCCGCGTTCTAATTTGCTGGTTTCAGGCGCAGTTTGAGCAAAATCGTTCGCTGCGCCCAGACCATATGATTGCTGTCTGATATTAGCCAAACCACTGTGCTGCCATCCGCATCGCGGAACGCGGTCATTCCTTCATAGTTTTCACGGATGCTCGGCTTGCTGATTGTTGCGAGCAAACGAGGCATGATCTTGTTCCCGGCGCGAATTTCGGCGGGATCAAACACCGAAATGGTTGTGCGAAATCCTTGCAAGGAAAGTGTTCTTCCCAGCACAAGCACCCTGCCGTCTGGCAATTGCGTTAGCTCGCTCGGACGCAAGCCTTCAGGCATTTCGATCTCAAAGCGTGCGGGGTTTTCAAAAGGACGCGGTTTGCCGCGAAAAAGTAGGCCGCCGTGTGTGCGGCGATTAAACCAGCGCGCATAAACCTCACCGAGAATGATGGTCCGCCCATCCGCAAGCCGGGTCATTGCCTCGGGTCCCTGATTGTCCGGCCATTCCAGCAGGACAGGAAGCGGAATAGGCGTGGGCCGGGAAAGATCAGCGGGATAGTCAAACATGGCCGCTCCACCTTCATAGCTAACCAGCAAGCGGCCTGAAGCAGGATCAAGCGTGGCCGCTTCGGCATCATAAGCCAATGAACGCTGGCTTCTGTCGCCGGACAGAAGTTTGCCAATCTGAGTGCGCCATCGGCCGGGGCGATCAGGCGGAGAGAACTTCATGATCCCGCCTCTGTCGCCCAACGCAATCATCGATCCGGCCCGATCACGCACCAGCGCCGAAAAATTACCAAAGTTTTTATGCTCGCTCGTGAGATGCCAAGCGCCAACGAGTTCGAATGGGCCAAGTTCGCTCGCGCTGCGCGCAACGCGGATCGCGGGTAACAAGTCCGCGCGCCGCACCATTTGGACCACCGACGGCAGCGGCTTGGGCGCATGCAGAAATGCCGCTGGGATCAGAGCGAAAATGAGAACAGCGAGCCGAACAATACGCATCTAGCGGCGCTTGCCACAGCCGCGTGTTGCGCGATAGCGCAGCATTCACAGCAAGCTAGCTTAAGCCTTTAGGCGGCGCGAAATTTGAGCGCCGCACCGTTCATACAATAGCGCAGTCCAGTGGGCGCCGGGCCATCATCGAAAACATGGCCAAGATGGCCGCCGCACCGCG
>JBBRXQ010000202.1:0-5042 GCA_038238515.1 Sphingomonadales bacterium
AAGTTATCCACGTGCAGAAACGACCGGAAGACGGGCACGGACGCCTGAATCCGAATTATTTTGTCATGCCGCGCCTGACCGATGAAGACCGCAATCGCGTAAGAATCTATCTTATTGATGTAAGGCCCCGCCAGATTGAAGATGCGGCCGACCAAAACCGGCGTTCCACTGGCCTTGGACCAAGCGAAAAAGCGATCCTCTTGGCGCAATTTGCTTAAGCCATAAGGGTGACGTTCGCGGCCATCCTCCGCGAGCGCGGCGGCACCTGAGGACGCGACGAAGACGCTCAGCGGGCGCGCGCCCGCCAAAGCGGCAAGGAGCAGATCGTCAATCGCCAGATTGCCATCGGTAAACGGCCGTTCACCCACCAATTCGACCTTTTCCTTGGTCAAATAAGCCAGATGCATCACCACCGCACCTTCAACATCGGAGGCGGAGATCGTTGATAGCGCGCGCATTTCGATTGCGGTGCCATCGGGCGCTGTCAGAGAGCGCGCGCTTGATCCGAACAGCGAAACGCTCGCGGCCCAATCACTGCCGAGTTGCTTTGCCAGATAGGCAAGCATGGCAGAGCCGATCCAGCCCGTTGGCCCCGTAATCACATAGCGCGGGATTGCAGCCATCCTAGCAGCCGCTTTGCCAAAGTGCGCCGATGCGCTGATATGAGGCCACCGAACGATCAGCCACTGAATGATCAGCCACTGAGCAATCCGACGCGCATATCGGCCTGCATATCGGCCTGCATTCCGGCGCGCATAATGGTGCCTTGCTCGGGGATCGCTGACATTCTCTGTTCGTACTGGCTCTGTTCGTTATGGTTCATGTCGAGGCTCCAGCGGAGGGCAGTGGTTTGATCATAGTTCCTAGATTGGCTCTTAAGAACGCAGCTGCATTCAAAACCCTTTCCTACGGATCATCATGCACTCAATTAATTAACCATAAGTTGTTTGTACTCGAAAATCTCCAAGCCAAAATTGCTTGAATCCTCGCTGTGCATGGCTGGAAGGGGCTTAAGGCTCCACTTTGTGCACACGCCTTTTGCAGCAGAAACCGGCATACGTTGCTCATGAAATCACTATGTTGCAATGCAATGCGGTGCTTCTGCGCAAGCTGTCAACGGCCAAATTCGGTTCTTTTGGGCCTTTGCTTCATTGTGGTGACATTACAGTGAAAAAGCTGAAAAACCCTCCATTGTGGTGGGTTCTTGGCTACTGGACTGCTCGCCATAAATGAGTATGAGCGTCGGCCAGATGCCGCTCGTCACGCTCAGCAACGGCCGCGAATTCACCGCGGATCCTGCCACCTCCATTCTGGAAGCGGCGCGCACGCACGGTATTACACTGGAATATAGCTGCCGCACCGGGCGCTGCGGGATCTGCAAAGCGCAGGTAACAAGCGGTGATACGGTGATTTTGCGCCCTGAGGGCGAGAGCCTCTCACCAGAAGAAGAAGCGCAGGGCATCATTCTCACCTGCTGCCGCGCGGCGATCAGCCCGCTTGATCTTGATATCGAGCCGCTCGACCGGCTTTCGGGCATTGAGATCAAGACAATGGCCTCGCGGATTGTTTCGATTCATCCGGTCGCTCCCGATCTGATCAAGCTGGTGCTGAGAACCCCGCCCACATCGCCGATGCGGTTCATCGCTGGTCAGTATGTTGACATTATTGTCGAAGGCGTGCGCCGAAGCTACTCGCTCGCCAATGCGCCGCGCGAGGACGGGCTGCTGGAATTCATCATCAAGCGCTATGAGGGCGGCGTGCTGAGCGCTTACTGGTTTGAGCGGGCGAAGGCGGGCGATCTTCTGCGCATCGAGGGACCGTTTGGGACCTTTTTCTTGCGCGACCAGCGACCGGCCAATATCCTGTTTTTGGCCACGGGCACTGGCATCGCGCCGGTGAAGGCGCTGCTCGAAGAAATCGCGGCTGACCCCGCGCTTGCTGCTGGCCAAAAGCTAACCGCATTTTGGGGCAACCGCGATGCGGCGAGCTTTTGTTGGGAACCATCGGCGCTGGGGCTCGACCTCGCGTTTCGTTGCCTGCTATCGGGTGGCGATGCTAATTGGAACGGCGGGCGAGGATATGTGCAGGATGCGGCGATCGAGCATGGTTTTAATCCGCACGACACGGTGGTCTATGCCTGTGGTTCAAGCGCCATGATCGCGTCGGCGCGCGCCGCGATGTTGGCACTGGGGCTTCCGGCCCGGCGCTTTTTCTCTGACGCATTCGTTAGTTCAAACTGAAGGCAGACCCACATGAAGGCAGTCATCCTCGCTGGCGGGCTCGGCACGCGCTTTGCCGAAGAAACCAGCCTGCGCCCCAAGCCGATGATCGAGGTCGGCGGGCGGCCGATCTTATGGCACATCATGAAAATCTATGCCGCGCATGGCGTTACCGATTTTGTGATTTGCTGCGGCTATAAAGGCTATGTGATCAAGGAATATTTCGCCAATTATTTCCTCCACATGTCCGATGTCACCTTTGATATGCGCGAGAACAATATGATCGTGCATGAGAAGCGCGCCGAGCCTTGGAAAGTTACGCTGGTTGATACCGGCGATGATTCGCAGACCGGCGGACGGCTGAAGCGCGTGGCCGAGTATGTAAAGGACGAGGAGTTTTTCTTCTTCACCTATGGCGACGGTGTGGGCGATATCGACATTACCGCGACGATCGCGTTTCACCGCGCACACGGCAAGGCCGCCACGCTGACCGCCGCCGCCCCGCCCGGCCGCTTTGGCGCGCTGCAGATCGAGAATGGCCGAGTGGAGAACTTTCTTGAAAAGCCGCAGGGTGATGGCGGCCTGATCAACGGCGGCTTTTTCGTGCTCTCACCCAAAGTGCTCGATTACATCGCGGGCGACACCACGCTGTGGGAGCAGGAGCCGCTGTTGAGCTTGGCGCGGGAAGGCGAGCTGATGGCCTATGAACATCGCGGATTTTGGCAGCCGATGGACACGCTGCGCGAGAAGCAGCTGCTCAATAGCTTGTGGGACAGCGGCAAGGCTCCGTGGTGCGTATGGTGACGCAGAGCGACCGCGCGGGGCGGGGCGACCGCGCGGGGCGGGGCGACGTTGATCCTGCGTTCTGGGCGGGCAAGCGCGTTTTTCTGACCGGGCATACCGGCTTTAAGGGCGGCTGGATGGCGCTGTGGCTGCAGCAAATGGGCGCGGTGGTAACCGGTTTTGCGTTAGCGCCCTCTACCAGCCCGGCGCTGTTTGAAGTGGCTGATATCGCCAAGGGCATGACCTCGATCATCGGCGATATCCGCGATCAAGCCGTGCTGGCGGCGGCGCTGATCAGCGCAGACCCCGAAATCGTGATCCACATGGCCGCGCAGCCGCTGGTGCGCGCATCGTATGATGATCCGGTCGGCACATTTTCCACCAATGTGATGGGCACGGTTCACTTGCTAGAGGCGGTGCGCAGGGCGGCCAGCGTGCGCGCGGTGGTCGTTATCACCACTGACAAATGCTATGAAAACCGCGAATGGGTGTGGGCTTACCGCGAGGATGAGGCGATGGGCGGGCATGATCCCTACAGCAGCTCAAAAGGCTGCGCCGAGATTGCCACCGCCGATTATCGCCGTTCATTTTTCTCGGGCGCCGAATGCTCAACCGGCATCGCTTCGGGCCGCGCAGGCAATGTGATTGGCGGGGGCGATTGGGCGGCTGACCGGCTGATCCCGGACATCTTGCGCTGTGTGAGCGCGGGCAAGCCGGTGCTGATCCGCAATCCGCTGGCCACGCGGCCGTGGCAGCATGTGCTCGAACCTGTGGCGGGCTATCTCGTGCTGGCGCAGGCGCTGTGGGACCACCCGGCGGCCGCCGCGCAGGCATGGAATTTTGGTCCGCGTGAGGATGATGCGCGGCCGGTGCAATGGATCACCGAGCGGCTCTGTGCACTATGGGGCAGTGGCGCAGGCTGGGCCAAGGATGGCAGCGAGCAACCTCATGAAGCGCGTTATCTCAAGCTCGATATCTCAAAGGCGCGCGAAGGGCTGGGCTGGTTGCCGCGTTGGACATTGGACGACGCGCTGGCCAGCATTGTTGGATGGCAACGCGCCTTTCTGGGCGGCGAGGATATGCATGACTACTGCAAGGCCGAAATCGCGCGCTTTGCCGCTTAAATCTTCCACACAGGACCTGACATGACCGCTGACGAACTCCGCCTAGAAATCCGCAAACTTGTTGGCCAATATGCCGAGGCCCAATTTGCACCTAAGCCATTTGTGCCGGGCGAGAGCGTGATTCCGCCTGCGGGCAAAGTGATCGGCGCGCCCGAGATCGAGCTGATGGTCGAGGCCTCGCTCGATGGCTGGCTCACCACGGGGCGCTTCAATACCGAGTTTGAAACGCGGCTCGCCAAGATTTTGGGCGCGCCCTTTGTGCTGACCACCACATCGGGTTCATCAGCCAATCTGCTCGCGCTTTCCTGCCTTACCAGCCACAAGCTGGGCGATCGCCGCCTAAAGCCCGGCGATGAAGTGATCACCGTGGCGGCGGGCTTCCCCACCACGGTTAATCCCGCGATCCAGCACGGCCTGATCCCGGTGTTTGTCGATGTGACCATGCCAACCTACAATATCGACACCAGCCTGATCGAAGCCGCGATCACCGACAAGACCGGCGCGATCATGATCGCGCACACGCTGGGCAATCCGTTTAACCTCGCCGAAGTGCGCCGTATTTGTGACGCGCACGATCTGTGGCTGATCGAAGATTGCTGCGACGCGCTGGGCGCAACATTCGACGGCAAGCTGGTCGGCCTGTGGGGCGATGTCGCCACGCTCAGCTTTTATCCCGCGCACCACATGACGATGGGCGAGGGCGGCGTGGTGTTTACCCAGTCTCTCGAACTCAAACCGATCATCGAATCGATCCGCGATTGGGGCCGCGATTGCTATTGCGCGCCGGGCTGCGACAACACCTGCGGATCGCGCTTTGGCCAGCAGCACGGCACGCTGCCATTTGGCTATGACCACAAATATGTCTATTCGCACCTCGGCTATAACCTGAAAATCACCGACATGCAGGCCGCCTGCG
>JBBRXQ010000203.1:0-4964 GCA_038238515.1 Sphingomonadales bacterium
ATCGCATCATCAGCGGGCGGGCGGCGGTATTTGGCGCTGGTTTTGATCAATGGACTTTACGGGCCGATCACTGTCGATGGCCGTGCGATGAATGGCATGATGCCGGCCGCAGGTTCGCTTTCTGATCAGGCCATCGCCGATGTGCTCAACCATGTTTTGACGCTGCCGGGTCGCGCGAAGAAAGCCGCGCAGTTTACCGCAGCAGAGATTGCGGCGGCGCGCGCGGTTGGCCGCAAGAGCGGAAATGAGCTTGCAGCAGAGCGGTCCCGGCTGGTCACCGCCAAACTGATACTGTAAAGTCGAACTAGTAACGACCGGCGCAGGTTGCCGACCGCGCCCGGAACGAGAGGATGCACAATGCCGATCACGCTTACAGTGAACCGCGCCAAGCGGGTGGTGGAAGCCGACGCTGACAAACCCTTGCTGTGGGTGCTGCGCGAGGATCTCTCGTTAGTTGGCACCAAGTTTGGGTGCGGCGCTGGCCTGTGCGGCGCGTGCACCGTGCTGATTGACGGCGAGGCTGTGCGCGCGTGTCAGACCCCGATCGCTGAGGCGGCGGGCAAATCAATCGTGACGATCGAGGATGTCGCCAGCCTGCCTGTGGGCAAAAAGGTTGTCGCGGCGTGGGTTGCGCTTGATGTGCCGCAGTGCGGATATTGCCAGGCTGGCCAGATCATGTCGGCCACCGCGCTGCTGAGCCGAACGCCCAAACCGAGCGCCGATGATATCACCGCCGGCATGAGCGGCAACATCTGCCGCTGCGCAACGTACCTGCGCATTCGCAAGGCAATCCTTGAAGCGGCTGGCCTCGAAGCGGCTGGAGAAGCGGCATGAACCCAGTTTCGCTGAATCGCCGCTCGTTTATTGCGGCCACCATTGCCAGCGGCGCGGCGCTCACTTTTGAAGCCCGGTTGACGCTGGCGCGGGCCGCAGCGGGCGCTGGTGCGCCAGCATTGCTGGGTGCGTTTATCCATATCGAGACGGACAACACGTTCACGATCGAGGCGAAGAACCCCGAAATCGGGCAGGGCATCAAGACGATGCTGCCGATGCTGATCGCCGAAGAGCTTGACGTATCGTGGAGCCAGATCCGCATCCTTCAGGCCGATACCAACGAGAAACTGTATGGCCCGCAGTTTGCTGGCGGAAGCTGGGCCACGCCGTTTAATTGGCTGCCCGCGCGGCAAGCGGGCGCAGCGGCGCGCCAGATGCTGATCGCAGCGGCGGCCAAGACATGGGGCGTGGAAGCGGCGAGCCTGACAACCGAGGCAGGCATGGTCTTTCACAAGGCCACTGGGCGTAGCACTACTTATGCCGCGCTCGCGCCCGAAGCGGTTAAAGTTGCCGCGCCTGATTTGGAAAAGGTAGCGCTTAAAGCGCCTGAGGCTTTCCGCATTATAGGCAAGTCGCAGCCCGGCGTTGATACGCCAGCTATCGTGCGCGGCGCGCCGCTGTTTGGCATTGATACCCGGCTGCCGGGCATGATCTATGCATCGATGGTGAAGTGCCCGGTGCAGGGCGGCACGATCAAAAGCTTTAGCGACAGCGTGCTACGCAAAGAGCGCGGCGTTGTGGCCGTGGTGCCAGTGAGCAGCGGCGAAGTGGCGGCTGGGAAGCAGGACGCTGTGCTGATCGTGGCGGATAGCTGGTGGCGCGCGCACAAGTTGCGCGATAAGCTTTCGGTGGAATGGGACAGCGCGGCTCAGGCTGGTTTTTCAACTGCTAGCTATGCCAAGCAGGCCGCCGCGCTGCTGGGCGCGGCCCCGCAAACCTCGCTGTTCAAGGCCGGTAGAGCCGATGCGGCACTGGCACGGGCGGCCAAGACCGTGACGGCGGATTATTCATATCCGTTCCTCTCGCACGCCACGCTGGAGCCGCAGAATTGCACCGCGTTGTGGCATGCCGATGGCAAGCTGGAAATGTGGGCGCCATCGCAAACTCCGGGAGACGGGGTGAAAGACATCGCCAAGCTGATGGGCATCGCGCCCGAGGCGATCACGGTCCACATGACGCGCATCGGCGGCGGATTTGGACGGCGATTGATGAATGATTACATGGTGATGGCAGCACAAGCAGCCAAAGCTGTACCCGGCCGTCCGGTCCAGCTGATCTTTGATCGCACCGATGATCTGCGCAATGATTACTACCGCCCCGGCGGCTGGCACCGGCTTACCGCAGGGATCGATGCCAGCGGCGCGATGATTGCGCTGAAGGACCATTTCGTTACGTTTGGCGCAGACGGCAAAGCGAGCCGCGCCAGCGAGATGAACGCGCATGAGTTTCCCGGACCGGTGATCGCCGATGTTGATTTTGGCGTGTCTTTTATCGCCACCAATCTGCAAACTGGCTGGCTCCGCGCGCCAACATCAAATGCGATGGCGTTTGTGTTTCAGGGGTTCATGTCTGAAGTGGCGGAGGCGGCTGGGCTCGATCTGCCCGAACTGATGCGCCGCACGCTGGGCGGGCCAAAAATGCTACCGCGCGCCGAAGAGGGCGAGCCGGAGTTTGACACAGGCCGCGCGCGCGGTGTGATCGATGCGGTGTGCAAATTTGCCAGCTGGACGGGCAAGCCATCGAGCGTGAAGGGCAAAGGCCGGGGCTTTGGCTTTTACTTCAGCCATCGCGGCTATTTTGCCGAAGTCGTCGACATTACGGTGAGCGATAGCAGCGCGGTGAAGGTTGATAAAGTGTGGGTGGCGGGCGACATTGGCGCGCATGTGATCAACCCGCTGAATGCTCAGCATCAAATGCAGGGCGCGGCGATTGATGGCATTGCACAAGGGCTGGTGTGGCAACCGATTGTGCAGGAAAATGGGGCGGTGACGCAGGAGAACTTCTCTGACTTCCCCCTAATGCGCATCGAGATGGCGCCTGATGATGTGGCGATTACCTGGGTGATCACGGACAATCCGCCCACCGGCCTAGGTGAGCCAGCCTTGCCGCCGGTGATCCCCGCGATTGCCAATGCCATCCATGATGCGACCGGCAAGCGGCTGCGCAGTTTGCCGCTGCAGCTGACCTGAACCATTGTTTTTGAACAATAAAAAGGCCCTCCGCAGTATGCACTGCGGAGGGCCTTTTTTTGTTTTAGCTCTTCTTCTTAGTACCGGTAACCCATCTTCAAGCCAAAGAATTGCGGCCTGATCGCAAAGGCGCGCGATGAGCCTGCGCAAATCTGGATAGAGCAAAAAGCGTTCGTAGTAAGCTGACCGCGCTTATCAGTGATGTTCTGAATGAACATATCCAGCGACCAGTTATCTTTCCTGACTCCAGCCGCAAAATCAAAGCTAACAAAGCCCGGAGTATTACCTAATAGGTTGTTAAGGGCGACGTTAAGGTCTTGAGTCGCGCCGGTTTGATAGAGAGCCGAGCCCTGAATGTAGGCACGATAAGATCCGATATCGGTGTCGTAACGAACAGTCGTCGTGCCCTTGAACTTAGGCTGGCGGGGCAACCGGGTTCCGTTCGCAGCAGCGACTGTCGGCGTACCAAGGTTAGTTCCCCCGCTAAGGTCGGAGACAATGTCGCCATTGGCATCAACGAATGTATCCAACGAGCAGGTTGAAAGCTGAGCAATCGTTGCAGCCGCGCGGTTAGCGACAAAATTGCAGAAGTCGCCCTTCAACTTGCCATCGTTGTAAGAGCCGGCGCTTGAGATGGTAAATTTGCCCAGCCTAAGATCTGCGTCATATTCAAAGCCTCTGACTTCGGCCACGCCAGCATTCCCAGTGTATCCAGCTCCCTGCGCACCAGCGACGACCACGCCGTATTGAATGTTGTTCCATTTCTCGAGGTAGACCGCCGCATTAAGACGGAAGATGTTGTTCCAAGTGGTTTTGAAACCAAGTTCAAAGTTGGTGAGAGTTTCTGATTTGAACGGAGGCGCTGCCACGAGCACTGCCGGCAAAGTGGTAGTAGCGCGGATACGCAGAGGACGGCTGTAACCGCCAGGGCGGAAGCCGGTTGAATAGTTAAAGTAAACCAGTTTGTCTGAGGCAAACTGCCAATCGACCACGACTTTATGCGTTTGCCCTTTCTCGCTATAGCGGCCAATACTTTCAGGATCGAGCGCGTTGGTGTTGCGGCATTCAAGCCGTGCGCCCGTGAGCGGTAGCGGGCAGCCAGTTGCTCCAGTTGGTAGAAAAATCGAGGGAGCGTTCAACGCCGAGCTACGGACACCGGCAAAGCCCGTGATCGCGAAATCGGTCCAGAAATAGCGAATGCCGCCAGTAATTTTCAGCGAGGGGGTGATACTGTAGTGGCCCTCGGCGAAGATCGCGGTGTCATGGAGAAGCGTGTCGTTCTCAGTGATATAGAAGCCATCTTCGCGCACAGCTGGTGTGCCGAGGATCATTGTGCCGCCTTGATCTTGCGGGATGCCAAAGCCTGCGGGATTGCTATCGCCTCCGCCACCTTCTGTGTATCCGACGATCTGATCAAGACCTCGGATTGAGTAAAAATTGTTCGTCTCGTTCTTTTGGCGTTGATAAAATGCGCCAGCAGTGACGTCGAAAGGCCAAGTCTTTGGTGTCGTTACACGAAGCTCTTGCGTAAATTTCTTGTTCGAATTGTCCGCGCGATAATACTGCGTCGGATTGAGGAGCTTATTGCACCTGAGTGTTACGCCAGTTCCTGAGCAACCATCTTGTCCAAAGAACTGCAAATAGCTCTCATATCCGGGACCAAAGCCATCATATGCGACGGTGTAATAGGAATAGTCGTTGTTGATCTTACGATTGCGGCTAAAATAACCTGTCGCCGATACCAGATCGAAATCACCGACGTGGCCATGCACGGTGAGCGCCGCCTGATACCATTTATCGTCATTGCGGGTTAGATCAAAATCGTGGACCTGAAGATCGCCAACGCGCGGATCAAACCCGAAATAGCCATAGGATATCTGACGCTGCGCGGTGACAGATGGCGTGATGTCCCATCCATCGGCAATATCCCACAAAAGCGAG
>JBBRXQ010000204.1:0-4926 GCA_038238515.1 Sphingomonadales bacterium
AATGACGATGATCTGCTCGCCGCCAATCTTGAACAGGAAATAATCGCCCTTGTTCGCAATGCGCGAAACATGGCCCGCAAGGATCCATTTTTGGCTAATGACGTGGTCCATATCGGCCTGAAACACAGCATCGCTGCAATAGAATTCCTGATCAAAGCTATATCCCGCGCGCGTCTTGGCGGCAAGATTGTGCATCAGCTTGTTTTGCGTTTCGATCATCACATTTTAATCCGTGCGCCAGTGGGGTCATAAAGCGGCTTTAGCGAAGCAGTGGCGGCGTAGCGCGTTCCCGCGATCTCGATCTCATAACCATCGGCATCGATCGGCCCGACTGTGCCGCCGTCTGCCGCCGTAACATAACCCAGCCCGCTAGCGCCGCCGAGCGTGGGCGCATACATGCCAGAGCGGATATAGCCGGCGATGCGGCCGCCCTGCCAGATCGGCTCATTATGATAGAGCATCGGCTGCGGATCGCGGATCAGGAACTGAACCAGCCGCTGTTTTAACCCGTCGGCCTTTTGCGCAACGAGCGCATCGCGCCCGATAAAGCCGCCCGGCTTGTCCATCTTCACCGCAAAGCCAAGCCCTGCCTCAAGCGGGGTATCCTCATCGGTGATATCATGGCCCCAGTGGCGATAGCCCTTTTCTATCCGCAGCGCATTGAGCGCGTGATAGCCGCAATGCTTGAGGCCGAATGCAGCGCCCACCGCCACGATCTCATCATAGACGTGCGTCATAAACTCGGTGGGGATATAAATCTCCCAGCCTAGCTCGCCCACATAGGTGATGCGTGATGCGCGGACGATTGCATAGCCCAGTTCGATCTCTTGGCTGGTGGCAAAGGGGAATGCCTCATGCGAGAGATCATTGGGCGACACCGATTGGAGCAGTTCGCGCGCCTTTGGCCCCATGATCGAGATCACGCCCATGGCGGACGAAATATTGGTGAGCACGGCATGCGCATCATCGGGGATGTGCCGCTTCAGCCAGTTGAAATCGCGGGTCTCGCTCTCGGCGCCCGTGACAATCAGATAGGCATTGGCGCTTAGCCGGGTGACAGTGAGATCAGCCTCGATCCCGCCTTTTTCATTGAGCCATTGGGTATAGACCAGCTTGCCCGGCGCGACATCGACATCGTTGGCGCAGACCCAATTGAGCACGCGCATCGCGTCGCGGCCTTCGAGCCGGAATTTGGCAAAGCTGCTCTGATCGAACAGGCCCACGCCCTCGCGCACCGCTTTGCACTCCGCCGCGCTGGCTTCAAACCAATTCTGACGGCCAAAGCTATATTCGTATTTCGGCGTGCTGCCGGGCGCGCCATACCAATTGGGCCGCTCCCAGCCGAACGCTTCACCATGGCAAGCGCCCGCCGCAGCAACGCGGTCATGGATCGCAGAGCGGCGCACGCCGCGCGCGGTTTCGTATTGCTTGAACGGATAATGCGTCGCGTAAAGCAAGCCCAGGCTCTCGCTCACCCGGTCGTGCAGATATTTGCGGTTGATCTGGAATGGCATGTTGCGGCGGACATCGACCGTCCACAAGTCTGCGGGCGGAATGCCATCACGGATCCAATCGGCCATGACTTTGCCGACCCCGCCCGCCGATTGCAGGCCAATCGAATTGAGCCCCGCCGCGACAAAGCAATTCTTGAGCTCGGCGCTTTCGCCCAGATGATAGCGCACATCGGGGGTGAAGCTTTCCGGACCGCAGAAGAATTTCTGGATGCCCGCATTTTCAAGCGCGGGGACGCGGCGCATCGCATCTACCAGCACCGGCTCGAAATGCTCAAAGTCTCCGGCGATCTCGTCGAAGCAGAAATCCTCCGAGATACCGCCCATGCCCCAAGGCTTGGCATTGGGCTCAAACGCGCCGACAAGCAGCTTGCCCGCGTCATATTTGTAATAGCCGCAATAGTCATAGTCGCGCAGCACGGGGAGTGATGGGCTGAGGCCCTCAATGCCTTCAAACAGCACATAATAATGCTCGCAGGCATGGAGCGGCACGGAAACGCCGATGCTCGCCGCCAGATCACGCGTCCACATGCCGCCGCACAGCACGACATAATCGGCGTCGATCTGGCCGTCATCGGTCTCAACGCCGGTTACCCGTGTCCCATCATGGCGGATCTTGGTGACTTTGGTGTTTTCAAAGATCCGCGCGCCGCCACCCCGCGCGCCTTTGGCCAGCGCCTGCGTAATGTCGACCGCGTTGGCATAGCCGTCACTGGGAATATGAATGCCGCCAACCAGATCATCGACATTGGCGATCGGATAAAGCTCTTTGATCTGCTCGGGTGTGAGCACATTAACGGGCAGATCAAACACTTTGGCCATCGAGGCACTGCGCTTTAATTCTTCAAACCGCTCGGCATTGGTCGCAATCGAGATCGAGCCGCATTGACGGTAGCCAGTGGCTTGGCCGGTTTCCGCTTCGAGCCCGCGATAAAGCTCGCCGGTATATTTGGCGAGCTTGGTCATATTAATCGATGGCCGCAGCTGGCCAACCAGCCCGGCGGCATGCCACGTGGTGCCGCTGGTCAACTGCTTGCGCTCAAGCAGCACAACATCGCTCCAGCCGATCTTGGTCAGGTGATAGGCAATCGAACAGCCGATTACCCCGCCGCCCACGATGACCACGCGCGCGCGATTGGGAAGCTGCGCGCTCATGCCTTCATCCGCGCATTGTCGGCATCATAGGCAGGATGCTCCAGCACCGTGGCCGCGCGGCGCTCGCCTTGGAGCAGAATCTCAAAGCTGGAACCGGGCGCGGCATTTTCCGGGGGAACGCTAGCGAAAAACAGGCTCTTGCCAACTCGGTGGCCATAGCCGCCCGAGGTGGTCAGGCCGATGCACGCATCGCCGATCATGATCGGTTCGGCCCCGCGCACATCAACATCGCTGGCGGCAACTTCGCCATAAACGATCTTGAACCGCGCATCGCCCGCGTCCAGCGTCGCCTGCTTACCCACGAAATCGTCCTTCTTGAAATTGATGAAGCGGTCCATCCCCGCCTCGATCATGGTCAGCTCGTTGGTCAGCTCAGAACCCCAGCCCTTGTAGCCCTTTTCCATGCGCATACCGTTGACCGCATAGAGACCGTAATTGGCGATCCCATAGTCCTGCCCGGCTTCCCAGATCGCATGATACAGCGGCTCCATCGCCTCCATCGGCGGATGCAGTTCCCAGCCAAGCTCACCCACATAAGACACGCGCAGCGCGCGCACCTTATGTCCGGCGATCTGGATTTCCTGCCCGCTTAGCCAGCGGAAACCCTCGTTGGAAAGATCGGCATTGGTCAGCTTAGCCAGCACGTCGCGCGAGTGCGGGCCGCTCAGCACCAGCACACCGCGCGCGTCGGTCACGTTGGTGATCGTCACGTTTTCATCCGCCAGTTTGCTCTGCATCATGTGATCCAGATCGCGCTGTTCGGCCGCCGCGGCGGAGAGGCAGTAGAAATGATCGTCAGCCATCCGCGTCACGGTCATTTCGCCATAGATGCGCCCGCCGCGTGATAGCGGATGGACCAGACCAATGCCGCCCGCCTTCTTCGGCATGCGGTTCGCGCAAATACGGTTTAGAAATGCTTCGGCATCGGGGCCGCTCACGTCATATTTTGCAAATCCACTCAGATCGAGCACGCCTACGCGCTCTTGCACCGCGCGCACTTCTTCGGCCACGACCTCGAACGTATTCGTACGCTGGTATCCGCCCTCTTCCTCGCGGCCATCAAGCGCGAACCATTTCGGGCGCTCCCAGCCATACGTCTCGCCAAAGATCGCGCCTTGGTCTTTGAGCTTGGCGTAAAGCGGGCTGGTGCGCTGGGGCCGGCCATCATATTCTTCTTCGCCAGGCAGCCGTGTGGTGAAGGTCAGCCGGTAATCGAGGAACACCTTGGCGCGTGAATAGACCTCATCGGCATAGGGGCCATACCGGCGCGGATCGAACTCAGCCATATTGATTTCGGCGTCGCCATCCACGATCCACTGCGCCAGATATTTGCCCGCGCCGCCCGCCTGAGCAATGCCAAACGAGGTTCCGCAGCACTGCCAGAAATTGGTCAGTCCCGCCGCTGGCCCCAGCAATGGCCCACCATCAGGGGTGTGAGGAATTGCACCATTGATAATGCGGCGGATGCCCACTTCGCCAAAAATCGGCATGCGCTCGATCGCGCGCTCAAGCCATTTGGAAATGCGGTCAAGATCGTCCTGAAACAACTCACTGGTCGATTCCCACTCCGGCATCCCCTTGGGCGCCCACGCTTCGGCAAACCCGAGGTTCTCGTAAATGCCGATCAGTCCGCTTTTCTGTTCCTGCCGAAGATAGCCAGAAACATAAGGGCAGCGCATGACCGGGATTTCTTCCTCGCGGTCCATAAACGCCTGAATCGGGTCGGTTACCAGATAGTGGTGCTCCATGTTGGTCACGGGAATATCGATCCCGGCCATCTGCGAGACTTGGCGCGCATAGCATCCCGCTGCGTTGACCACGATGCCCGCCCGCACGGTGCCGTTTGTGGTCTCCACATCCCATTCGCCGCTCGGCAATTGAGTGAGGCCGGTAACGAGCGTTTGGCGCACAATCGTCGCGCCCATTTGCTTGGCGCCAATCGCCAGCGCGTTGCAGATGCCAGATGGATCGGCATGGCCATCGTCAAAGGTGCGTGCGCCCGCGATCACCCCATCGGTGGTGACGAAGGGATTGACGCGCCTGATCTCCTCCGGGTCGATGATTTCCATCGGAAAACCAATGATTTTTGAGTATCCAAGAATGTATTTAAACCAGTCCAGCTCGCGCTCGTTGGTCGCAAAGCGGATGCCGCCCGATTTGAGCCAGCTCACATATTGGCCGGTCAGCCCCTCGAGCTGCGGATAGAGCTGGTTTGAATAAGCGTGCATCTTGGCCAGATTAAAGCTGCCGGTGATATTGG
>JBBRXQ010000205.1:0-4926 GCA_038238515.1 Sphingomonadales bacterium
ATTTTGCCGGAACGATGCGGCGGATCATTGAGGAAACCGGGTTCCCGCCAGAACGTCTTACTATCGAGATCACCGAGCAAACGCTGATCACCGATTTTGAAGCCTGCGCTGCCGCGCTGCGCGATTTGGCGCAGATCGGGGTGAGCGTTGCGCTCGATGATTTTGGCACCGGATTTTCGAATTTCCGCGCGCTAAAGGCCTTGCCGCTCGATGCGCTGAAGCTCGATCGGTCGCTGGTCAAGGACATCGCGCAAGACCCGCGCGACCGGGCCATCCTCTCCGCAATGACCGCGATGGCGCGCGCGCTGGAATTGAAAGTGATCGCCGAAGGGGTGGAGAATGAGGAACAATTGGCGATCCTGCGCGCCGAAGGCTGCGACTTGTTTCAAGGCTTTTTGAAGTCTGGGCCGATTGAATCGGATGCCTTTATCGCGCTCGCTGACCGTCGGAATTCCTTACGAAGTTGACGAAGTTGACACTGTCCTGAGGATGAAACGCACAGGCCCAATCTGGCGGTTGCCAGCCGCGCTGGCGCTGGCGTGTGAGGCGGAAAAAGAGAAGGATGGATCATGCCCGCACCCTTGCCATTTGGGCGGGATGTAGGAAAGTGGTTGGTGGGATTTGCGCATAAACCTGAGCGCGGATGGGAATTAAGCGCGCAGTCCGGGATGCTGGAGATAACTATTCTGGAAAAACGGACGGTGCCGATCGTTTGACGCATTTAACGCATTTAGCAAACTGGAACCGTAATTCCGTGATTCTGCGCCGTAATTCAGCACCGGCCCGGTTGAGAGTAGCTTAGTGGCTTGAGGCAGCGACAGGGTTCATAACCGCAGGAGCGGCGACCGGTGCTACTGGTGCAGGAGCGGCCAACGGAGCAGCGGGTGCTGCCGCGACGACTAATGCCTCCGCAGGAGCGGAAACTTGCATTGGCGCTGGCGCTTGTGCAGCGATAGACAGCGCAACGTCTTCGTCAATGAAGCCTTTGACTGCCGTTCCGATTGGCAGCTTAGCGCTCGTCCCGGTCATAAAAAACCCGGCTGGCGCGAACACGATCGCGGAAACGGCGACAGCGCCGACGCCGCCTGCCACACCCTTGTCGTCAAATGTGCCACTTACACGAATTTGCCTTCCGTTCACGGTAAGATAGCGAAGCTGGCCAGTGAAATGGCCGGACTTACCCCACATGCCTTTGTTCGTAACTTCGGACACTTCGCCGATTGCCGGCGTTCCGTTTGGTATGACGACAACACCTTGGACCACAATAGCTTCGGACGTTTCCAACCGAAATCTCTGGCCAATGTGCAATTTTTTGCCCTTGGTCGTGAGTTCTTCCGCCAATTTGAGCGCAACTTCTGTGCCAGTGCGCAAAATAGCATTGGTGGTTGTAGGTGCTGCAATTGGTGTAGGCGCTTGTGATTCAACAAAATTTGCTATCGGTGCTGTTGGTGGGCTTATCTGACAAACACTCGGTGTTGTATACAAAACAAGCGCGATTGGGAAAAATCGTAAAATTTGCAAAAGAAACCCCCGTTTCGCGGCATGTATGCACGCATTGCTGCAATAATCTATCGACCTGCACTGAGTCAAATGATGCTAATTGAGGGGAGTTATGGGGAAAGGGGAGCTCCGGGGACAGCAGGGGAGCTCCGGGGACAGTATGTTTAATTTCGTTGTCACAGTTCCGCACTCAGCTTTAGCCTTAGTTTGGTTGGGTTAAATTTCGGTGGCAGCGCATTTCTCTGCAACACCAGCCCCTCTCAAGCTGCGCGCTTCTCCGCACGCCGTGCAATCGCAGACAGCCCCTTGGTCAGTTGCACCAAACCTTGCAGCCGCGCCTCTGGCGTCGACCACGCGCGGTTAATCACCAGCTTGTTGTCCGGGCGCAGGCGGGCGGTGCCGTTGAAGCGTTCGACGTAGGCGATGAGGCCGAGGGGGTCGGGGAAGTCGTCCTTGTGGAATGAGACGAGCGCACCTTTGAGCCCCACATCGATCTTGGCGATGTTGGCCTCGATGGCTTGGCGCTTCACCTCGATCAACCGCAGCAGGTTTTGCGTCGCGGCGGGGAGCGGGCCAAACCGGTCGATCATTTCGGCGGCGAGCGCCTCCACCGCGTCTGGCCCTTCAGCATCGTTCATGCGGCGATAGAGCGCCATGCGCACTGCCAGATCGGGCACATATTCCTCAGGGATCATGATCGGCGCGTCGAGCGTGATCTGCGGGCTGAGCGCATCGCGCATCCGCGCCATGCCGATATCGCCCGCTTTGGCCGCCAGAATCGCATCCTCCAGCATCGATTGGTATAGCTCGAAGCCCACCTCGCGGACATGGCCCGATTGCTCATCGCCCAGCAGATTGCCCGCGCCGCGAATATCAAGATCGTGGCTGGCCAGCTGGAACCCTGCGCCCAGCGAGTCGAGATCGCTCAGCACCTTGAGCCGCTTTTCCGAGATTACCGAGAGCGCCTGATTTTCCGGATAGGTCAGATAGGCATAAGCCCGCAGCTTGCCGCGCCCAACCCGCCCGCGCAGTTGGTATAGCTGGGCGAGGCCGAAGCGGTCGGCGCGGTGCAGCACGATGGTGTTGGCGCTGGGGATATCGAGCCCGCTTTCGACGATCGTGGTGGAGAGCAGCACCTCATATTTCTTCTCATAGAACGCGCCCATCCGCTCCTCGACCTCGGTCGGGCTCATCTGGCCATGCGCGCTCACTGCGCGGATTTCGGGCACATTGGCGCGTAGCCAGCCTTCGACATCGGGCATATCGGCGATGCGCGGCACCACGATAAAGCTCTGCCCGCCGCGCTGATGCTCGCGCATCAATGCCTCGCGCATCACCACATCATCCCACGGCATCACATAGGTGCGCACTGCCAGCCGATCGACCGGCGGGGTCTGGATTGTGGAAAGTTCGCGCAGCCCCGACATCGCCATTTGCAACGTGCGCGGGATTGGCGTGGCGGTCAGCGTGAGCACGTGAACGTCGGTTTTCAGCTCTTTGAGCTTTTCCTTGTGCGTCACGCCAAAGCGCTGCTCTTCGTCTACCACAACCAGCCCAAGCCGCTTGAAGTCGATGGTTTTGGACAAGAGCGCATGCGTGCCGATCACGATGTCCATCGTCCCATCGGTTAGCCGCAATCGCGTTTCGGCGGCTTCTTTGGGCGGCACCAGCCGCGAGAGACGGCCAATATTGATCGGAAAGCCCGAGAAGCGTTCAACAAAATTGCTGTAGTGCTGGCGCGCCAGCAAAGTGGTCGGTGCGATCACTGCCACCTGTTTGCCCGCCATCGCCGCCACAAATGCGGCGCGCAAGGCTACTTCGGTTTTGCCAAAGCCCACATCGCCGCAGACCAGACGGTCCATCGGTTTGCCCTCGGCCATATCGTGCAGCACGTCGTCAATCGCGCGCTCCTGATCCTCGGTCTCGTTCCACGGAAACCGGTCGACAAACGGGCCGTAGCTCGCGGGATCGACCGGCAGCACATCGGCCTCGCGCAGCGCGCGCAGCGCGGCGGTGGCCATCAGCTGCCCGGCCATTTCCAGAATGCGCTCGCGCATCTTGGCCTTGCGCCGCTGCCATGCTTCGCCGCCCAGCTTGTCAAGCGCGACGCCCCCCGATTCACTGGCGCTGTCGCTGCCATAGCGCGAAAGCACGTCGAGGTTTTCAACCGGGATATAGAGTTTGTCGCCGCCGGCATATTCCAGCTGAACGCAATCGTGCGGGCTTTTGCCCACCGTGATAGCTTCCAACCCGATATAGCGGCCAATGCCATGCTCCATGTGCACAACCAGATCGCCGGGGCCGAGTGCGGATAGCTCGGCCAGAAATGCGTCGGCATCCTTGCGCTTGCGTTTGCGGCGCACCAGCCGGTCGCCCAGAATGTCTTGCTCGGTGAGCACCTCAAGGTCGCCCGCAGCAAAGCCTTGCTCCAGCGGCAGGATCACCGCCACCGGTTTGCCCTTGGCCGCGAGGCCCAGCGCTTCTTGCCATGTCTCGGCAAAGATAGGCGCGGTTTTGCCAGCATCGCCCAGCAGCGAGGCCAGCCGCGCGCGTGATCCAGCGGTGTAGGCCGCAACGATCGGCTTTAGCCCGCGTGTGCCCAGCGCGGCCAGATGCTTGGCCGCCGCCTCGTAAATATTGACGCCTTGCGCGCGGTCGGGGCTAAAATCGCGCGCGCTGGTAAAGCCGAAATCGAGCACGCGGTCGCTCTCTGGCTCGGCAAACAAGGTAACGCGGTGAACAGGCCAGCCCGCCAGTGCGCGCTCATATTCGGCGCTTTCCAGATAGAGCGCGCTTTCGGGCAGGGGGCGATAGCTGCCGGGCGAGCGGACCGCGCTCTCAACCCGCGCCTGATGATAATCGGCAATATCGGCCAGCCGGGTTTCGGCGGCCTTAGCAGCGGCGGCATCGATCAGGATGAGATCGTGCTCGCCCAAATGATCGAACAGCGTGACCAGCCGATCTTCAAACAGCGGCAGCCAATGCTCCATGCCCGCCAGCCGCCGCCCATCGCTCACTGCCTGATAGAGCGGATCGCTGGTGGCATTCGCGCCAAAGCGCTCGCGGTAGCGCGTGCGAAAGCGCTTGATGCTGTCTTCATCAAGCAGCGCTTCGCAGGCGGGCAGCAGCAGGTGCGTTTCCACCGGCTGCACCGAGCGCTGCGTGCTGGGATCAAACAGCCGCAGTGTTTCTAGCTCATCGCCAAAGAAATCGAGCCTCAGCCCGTGGCCAAGCCCGCTGGGATAAAGATCAAACACCGATCCGCGCACCGCATATTCGCCCGCATCGATCACCGTGTCGGTGCGCGTATAGCCTTGCCGCTGGAGCAGCCCGATCAGGCTTTCGCGCCCAATTTCCATACCCGCCGAAAGCAGCCGGGTCGATTCGCGGATGCGAAACGGGGTGAGCGTGCGCTGGAGCAGCGCG
>JBBRXQ010000206.1:0-4888 GCA_038238515.1 Sphingomonadales bacterium
CAGTTCCGGGGACAGTATACTCAATTGACAGGTTGCCGCAAGCCATTTAGCATAGCGTCATGGCCCGCCTCTCTCGCATCGTAATCCCGGATGTTGCGCACCATGTCACGCAGCGGGGCAATCGGCGGCTCCCGGTGTTTTTCACAGATGAGGATCGGAGCGAGTACCTCGCGCTGGTCGCGGCGGCGGGACGGGCAACCGGAACACGGTGCCTCGCCTGGTGCCTGATGGACAATCACGTGCACCTGATCCTGATCCCCGCTCACGCCGATGGCCTGCGCGCCACTTTGGGCGAGGCGCATCGCCGCTATACGCGCATGATCAATTTCCGTGAAGGCTGGCGCGGCCATTTGTTTCAAGGGCGCTTTGCCAGCTACCCGATGGATGATGCGCACCTGATGGCGGCGATCCGCTATGTCGAAAACAATCCGGTCGCGGCGAACATGGTGGGAGCGGCGCAGGATTGGCCTTGGTCGAGCGCGCAAAGCCATGTGCAGGGGCGGCGCACCCGGCACGATCCGCTGACGGACCTTGCCGCGCTGAAAGACGCGGTGCCAAATTGGCGCGCGATGCTGCGACACGGGCTTGAGGCGGGCGGAGTGAGCGCGCACGGAGAGGCCATCGCCGAAGCAGTCGAAGCCCGCCTGCGCACGGGCCGTCCGCTTGCAGCCGAGGATTGGATTACGCGTCAGGAAAGCCTCTTGGCGCGACCGCTGCGCCCAGCCAAACCGGGGCCAAAGCCAAGCGCGGCGCTATGACATAATAGTTAAGTATACTGTCCCCGGAACTTGCTGTCCCCGGAACTTGCTGCTGCGGAACTTGCTGTCCCCGGAACTTGCTGTCCCCGGAACTTGCCGTGACTGGTGCGAAAACCCCTAATTACCCTTCGGCTTTGAAAACGGTCCGCTTGCACTGGCGCGAAAAATCGTTTTCCTACAGGCTTGCAATTCGGCATGGCGCGATAGTGCCCTTTTCTGCCAATTGCGCCGCCAACTCCGCTTTTCTAAGCCGCCGCCGCGAACTCTGCAGGGAGCTCGCAGTTTCGCCCCTAGGACAGTGTCAACTTCGTCAACTTCGTAAAGAATTCCGACAGCGCCGAGGCCAAGTCGGGCTGAAGATCGGCCCATAGCGTATCGCGCACTTGCGCTATTCCCAAAGCCAGAGCAATCTTAGCCGGAGAGGATCAACCAATGGCCACCGTCACAGAGCCAACAACCGCCCATCAGGCCGCCGTGCGCCCCACAGACGGCCAGATCGCGCTGGCCCGGCGCGTTGCCGCCAGCAACACCCGCCAAGCAGCGGGCGTCAGCCATGTGCCCGCGCGGGTTTACATCGATCCGGCGCATTGGGCGCGCGAAAAGGCTGCGCTGTTTGAGCATGCTCCGCAAGTGCTCGCGCCGTCTGCCCTGCTCCCCCGCCCCAATATGTCGGTTGCGCATGATGCCACCGGGCGGCCGCTGCTCATCACGCGCGGGGCTGATGGGCGCGCGCATGTGCTGATGAATGTGTGCCGCCACCGGGGCACGCGGCTGGTCGAGGGCGGCGAGGTGAGCTGCGCGGCGCGGCTTTCGTGCCCCTATCATGCGTGGACATATAGCACCGACGGCGCGCTGCTCGCGCTGCCCCGGCCAGAAACTTTTCCGGGGCTAAACAAGGCGGACTATGCCCTCGTCGAGTTGCCCAGCCACGAATCCGGCGGGCTGATCTGGTATTCCCCGCAGCCCAGCGATTTCGCGCCAGCCGCGCAGATTGGTGCTGATTTTGAGGCGGCCGGGCTGGCGGGGCATCATCTCTATGCGCGGCGGACCCACAGCGTAGCGGGCAATTGGAAGCTGATCGTCGATGCTTTCCTCGAAAGCTATCATGTCCAGCGGCTCCACGCCCAAACTATCGCGCCCTATTTCAAGGACGGAGTGAGCGCGGGCGATGAGGTAGGCCCGCATATGCGCTCGATCGTGGCGCGCGCTGCGGATTTGGAAGCGGTAGACTTTACCGATTGGGCGCAATTGCGGCGGCAGGCGACCTTTGCCTATCAGCTGTTTCCCGCCACGGTGATCATCCTCAGCCCCGATTATGTGAACCTGATGACGATCATGCCGCAAAGCCACGATCACACACTGGTTGAGGATTTCATGCTGATTGCGGAAGCGCCTGCGGACGAGCGCGCCGAGGATCACTGGCGGCGCAGCTGGGAATTGCTCGATGGCGGGGTGTTCGCCGCCGAAGATTTCCGCGCGGCAGAGCTTGGCCAGCAAGGGCTGGCTTCGGGCGCGGTGCCCAGCCTGACGCTGGGCACGCTAGAGGCAGGCATCGCGCGCTTTCACCAGCTGTGCGCGCGCGAAATCGCCCGTTACGAATGAGGGGGCACGAATGAGGCGTGACGCGAAAGCCCGGCGCGCGTAAGGGCACGCAATGGCATTCCCCCCCAAAGACCGGACAGACCGGCCCCCGCGCGCAGGTTCCCGGCCCGCTGCTCCATCGCGCACCCCCTATGACTCCGGCCATAATTCCGGCGGTGGAGGCAAACCTGCGCCTTATAAAATCCCCGTACCGCGCACGCCAAAGGCCGCCGCTGTGCCGCAAAAGCGCGCGCTTGCCGATGATGGCACCCCGCGTGAGGGTGATCGGATCGCCAAATTGCTCGCGCGTGCCGGGATTGCCTCGCGCCGCGAGGTGGAGCGGCTAATCGCCGAAGGCCGCGTTACGCTGGGCGAGGATGTGGTCACCACCCCCGCCACGATCCTGAAAAACCTGCGCGGCGTTAGCGTGGACGGCAAGCCGGTGGCCCCCGCCGCCCCCGCGCGTCTGTTTCGCTTTCACAAGCCATCAGGGCTGATCACCGCCGAGCGCGATCCCACCGGCCGCCCCACGATCTACACCGCGCTGCGCAATGCGTTGCCGCCGGGCACCCCGCGCGTGATCCCGGTGGGCCGGCTCGATCTCAATACCGAGGGGCTGCTGCTGCTCACCAACGATGGCGAACTGAAGCGCGCGCTAGAACTTCCCGCCACCGGCATCCCGCGCACTTATCGCGCGCGCACCTTCGGCCCCGTGTCGCAGGAGCAACTGGAAGACCTGATGCACGGCGTCGAAATCGAAGGCGTGCGCTATGGGCCCATCGATGCCAATATGGAGCGCAGCACCGGGCGCAACCAATGGATCGAGCTAACGCTGACCGAGGGCAAAAACCGCGAGGTGCGCCGCGTGCTTGAGCATCTGGGGCTGCAAGTCTCGCGTCTGCTGCGCCTTGTTTATGGCCCGTTTGAGCTGGCCGATTTGCCGCGCGGCGCGGCTGAGGAAGTGCCGCAAGTGCTGGTCGAGCGCTTTCGCAAGTCGCTGCTTGGTGTGGATGAAAACGTGGCTCCGATAGACGGCGCAACGCAGGCCGCGCGCCGGATCGAGCGCGCGCGCACCGCGCCTAAGCGCCCGGAAAGCCGCGACTGATGCTGCGGATTATTGCTGGCGAATGGCGGGGCCGCAAGCTTCAAGTACCCAGCGGAGACGCCACCCGGCCCACCGCAGACCGCACGCGCGAAACGCTGTTCTCGATGCTGGTCAGCCGCTTGGGCAGCTTTGACGGGCTGTCGGTCGCCGATTTGTTTGCCGGATCGGGCGCGCTGGGGCTTGAGGCATTGTCGCGCGGTGCGGCTTCGGCGCTATTTGTTGAGCAAGACCCCGCTGCAATTCGCGCCATCCGCGCCAATATTGCGGCGTTCGTGGCGCAAACGCGCTGCGATGTGCGCGCGGCTTCAGTCATGGGCGTGGGGCTGATCAAGGCCCCGCTCGATGTGGTGATGCTCGACCCGCCTTATGGCACTGGCGCCGGCGAAGTCGCGATTGAAAAGCTCACCCGGCTGGGCTGGATCGGCGCAGGTACCTGGATCACCCTCGAAACCGCGTTGGGCGAAGAACCCAAAGTGCGCGGCTGCGAAATCGACGCCGACCGCAAAGTCGGCAAAGCGCGGATTACGTTGTTGCGGCTGAAGGCTGGCTAGGCGCGAGCCGCACGCCAACAAGCGTCACCAACCCCGCCGCCGTCAGCACCAGCCCGACCAAAGGCGCGCCGCCCTGCCCCGCCAACCACGCCGCCGCAAACGGCGCGAGCGCGCCGCCGATGATCCCGCCCAGATTGAACGCCAGCGAAATCCCCGTGTACCGCACAGGCACCGCATAAAGCGTGGGCAGCCACGATCCCAGCGGGCCATAAGCAAGCCCCATCACAAACAGCGCCGAGGCCAAAGTGGCAAACACAATCGGCACCGATCCCGAAGCTAGCCCGCTGCCAAAGCCCAGCCCAACCAACGCAGTCAACGCCGCGCCCACCGCCAGCACGCGGCGCGGCGAAGTTTTGTCAGCCCACCATCCCGCCAACAAGATGCCGAGCGCAAGAAAAGTGTTCGCGCCGAGCTGGATCGCGAGGAATTCCTGCTTGGCATAGCCTAGCTTGGTCGTGGCGAACGAAAGCGCAAAGGTGGTTGAGAGGTAAAACAGCGCAAAGCACGCCACCACCCCCGCTGTGCCCGCCGCCACCGCGCCGGGATGATCGCGCAGCAGCCGCCGGATCGGCACAGCGGCGGGCGGCGCAGCTTCCAGCGCGGCCTTAAACGCAGGGGTTTCGCCAATGCGCAGCCGTATCCACAGCCCCAGCCCCACCAGCACCGCGCTTGCCAGGAACGGCACCCGCCATCCCCACGCGGCAAAGTCTGCCTCAGACAGGCTCAGCCCCAGCATCAGAAACAACCCGTTGGCAAAGAAAAAGCCCAGCGGCGCGCCCAATTGCGGGGCCGATCCGAAGCGCGCTTCCCAGCCCTTCGGCGCGTTTTCCACCGCGAGCAGCGCCGCGCCGCCCCATTCGCCGCCCAGCCCGAAGCCTTGGCCAAACCGCAGC